>CAUJGH010000515.1 GCA_963169575.1 Myxococcota bacterium
GTCGGAGCCGGCGCCCGGCTCGCTGTAGCCGAGCGCGACGAGAATCTCGCCCTGCGCGATGCGCGGGACGAGCTCGCGCTTCTGCGCCTCGGTCCCGAGGGCCATCAGCGTATGGCCGATGAAGCCGTTGTTCATGAGGCCGAACCAGGGGAAGCCCGCCTTCGAGAGCTCCCAGTAGAGCGCGAGGATCTCGTACGGACTCCGGCCGCCACCGCCGATCGCCTTGGGCCAGCCCGCCGAGACCCAGCCGTGGGCCGCGAGCTTGCGATAGAGCGGCCAGTCGTGGCCCCCGCCCTCGCGGCGCTCGCGCTCGGCGTCTTCCGCGCTGAACTCGCGGCGCAGGAACGCGCGGATCTCGTCCCGCACGCGATCCGCCTCGGGCCCGAGCCGGAAGTCGAGGCCCGAAGGCTCGAAGCGCGTGCAGTGCGCGGCGATGCGAGCGATCGATTCGGCATCGCGCGTGCGGCCGAGCATCGACGCCGCGACCCGCGCGCGCTCCTCGCGCGTTCCGCCCGCGGCGAGCGGCCAGGCGAAGGCGCGGCGATAGGCCAGCTGGATGTCGTACTCGAGCGAGAATCCGTAGCCGCCGTGGGTATGCAGGGAGACGCTCGCGCTTCGCTGTGCCGTCTGGCCTGCCCAGACGAACGCCATCGAGGCGAGGACGGCGAACCGATCGGGCTCGGCGTCGCGCGCCCAGGCCGCCTCCCAGCAGAGGAGCTCGGCGCCGTCGACGCGCGTCGCACAATCGGCGAGCGGATGCGCGATCGCCTGGAAGCTCCCGATCGCGACGCCGAACTGGACGCGCTCCTTCGCATACTGCGCGCCCTGCTCGAGCGCCGTCCGCGCGAGGCCGGCGAGCGCGAAGGCCGTCAGCAGCTTCCATTCCGCGAGTCCGAGCGCGAAGGCGGCAACGGCCGCCTCGCCCCGGGCGAGCACCCGTCGCGCTCGCCCTTCCGCGGCGCCGAGAGTCCAGAACGCGTGCGCCCCGGAGCCGACCTCGTCGGCCCGCGGCGGCCGCTCGCCCGCGACCGTCTCGTAGAGAACGAGATCCTCGCCTTCGAGCGCGAGCACGCCGTCGACGACGGCGCCGGCCGGAACGAGAATCGCCTCCCCCGCCGAAGACGCCGTCCCGGCGATCGCCTCCGAACGAATCGGCGCGAGCGAGAGCACGACCTCGCCCGCCGCGATTCGCGCGGCCAGCGCGTCCTGCGTTCCGAGCGCGGCGACGATCCGGCCCGCTGCGGCAGCCTCCGAGAAGGGCACCGGGGCGAGCGCCCGCCCGGAGCAGCCCGCCACGAGACCGAGCTCGAGCAGGCCCAGCCCGAGTCCGCCGCACGCCTCGGGTAGGCCCATCGCCGTCGCGCCGAGCTCGACATAGCGCGCCCAGAGCTTCGGCGAGTGGCCCAGCGCCTCGCATTCGCGGACATCGCCCGATCGGCATTCGCGCGCGAGCAGGTCGGAGAAGGTCTGGACGAGGATCTGCTGGGACTCGTCGAGCGCGAGGTTCATCGGGTTCATCCTTCCCGGATTCCGGTTCGATCGGCGGGGTCGGACCGGTCTTTGTGCCCGTGAGGGCCCGCGTCCGCGCGCGATGATCTATAGGTTCGGGCGCGCCCGGCTGCCAGCCTGCAGCGCGGTGCCGAACGAGGAGAGCGATCCGATGGGTTCCAGCATGGCCAAGCCGGCCCTCGACGTCGGCCTCGTCTGCGCCGACGCGGCGCCCCTGCTGCGCTTCTATGAAGGCGTCGCCGGCTTCGAGAGAATGCCCGAGATCGTGCTGCCCGGGATCGGCACGATCCATCGACTCGCCTGTGGACAGAGCATCCTGCGCGTGATGGTCCCCGCGACGCGCCCCGAGCCGCCCGATGGCGCGCCCTTCTCCGGCCGGACGGGCATTCGCTACCTGACGATCGAGGTCGTCGACATCGATGCCGCCGTCGAAGCGGTTCGCGCGCTCGGCGGCGCGGTGACCCTCGCGCCCTTCGAGCTCCGGCCGGGACGGCGCGTCGCCCAGGTCGCCGATCCCGACGGCAACATGATCGAGCTCGGCCAGGGCTGAAAGGCTGTGAAGACCCGATGATCGAATACGACCCGTTCTCCGATGCCGTGATGCGCGACCCCTGGCCCTACTACGCCCAGCTCCGGCGCGAGGCCCCGGTCTTCTACCACGAGAAATACGACGCCTGGTTCCTCTCGAAGTTCGAGGACATCCGCGCGTGCACCACGAACGACGTCTTCACCGCCGAGCGCGGCGTCACCCCCGAGATGGTGCTGCTCAAAGCACCGCCGCCGCCGGATCCCGTCTTCTCGATGCTCGACCTGCCCCGCCAGCGCGACTACCGGCGGATGTTCGTGCCGCGCTACACGAAGAACGCCGTCGCCGCCCTCGAGCCCGCGATCCGCGCGAAGACCCGCGCGCGCCTGCGCCCGCTCGCCGAACGGGGCCGCTTCGACGTCTATCGCGACCTCGCCGATCCGGTCGCGACCGAGGTCATCGCCGAGCTCTGCGGCCTGCCCGCCGACGAGGCGTTCGCGATGCGCGCGCAGATCGCGCGCTATTTCGGCCGGCAGCCCGGGCAGATCGGGACGACCCCGGAGAACGAGGCGGCGAGGCTCGCGATCGTGACCCGCCTCGCCGAGATCGTGGTCGCGCGGATGGAATCGGGGGATCACGCGGGCGACGATCATCTCTCGGTCATGCTGCGGACGCCCGCCGAAGGCGCACCGCTCTCGATCGGCTCGATGGTCGCGACGCTCTATACCTGGCTCGTCACCGGCGTCGAAGTCGTCCCGCTCTCGGTCGCGAATACCATCCTGCAGCTCGCCCGGCATCCCGACCAGCGCCGCAGCCTCGTCGCCGATCCCTCGCTCATTCCCTTCGCTTACGACGAATCGCTCCGCTACGACCAGCCGACGAACCTGCTCGGGCGCTTCGTGAAGGAGCCCGCCCTGATCCGCGGCGCGAAGCTCGAGCCCGGACAGGGCGTGATGTTCCTCTGGGCCTCGGGCAACCGGGACGAGGAGGAGTTCGCCCGCGCGGACGAGTTCGACATCACCCGCCGCCCGCCGCGCAGCCTCTCCTTCGGCCACGGCGCCCATAAATGCATCGGCGAGCATCTCGGCCGGCTCGAAGGCCGGATCCTGCTCGAGGAGATCCTCGCCCTCGCGCCCGAGTTCGCCGTCGACGAAGCGGGCGTCCGGCGGACCTACGGCGAATTCCTGCACGGTCATCACGTCATGCCGATCGAATTCACGCCGCGGAGCCTGTAGCATCCTGCCTCACGCCGACGGCCGCCGATCCGACTCGCCGAGAGCGGGATCACCGGATCTGCCGCCGATCCCTTCACCCCCAGCCCTCCGGAGGCCCGACATGAGCGAATCCCTCTACGACATCCCCGTCCAGAAGATCGACGGCAGCCCGGCCACGCTCGGCGAGCACAAAGGCAACGTCCTGCTCGTCGTGAACGTCGCCTCGAAATGCGGGCTCACGCCCCAGTACGCGGGCCTCGAGCAGCTCCACGAGAAGCTGCAGAGCCGCGGCTTCTCCGTCGTCGGCTTCCCCGCCAACGATTTCGGCGCCCAGGAGCCCGGCACGAACGCCGAGATCCAGCAGTTCTGCACGACGAATTTCGGCGTCCAGTTCCCGATGTACTCGAAGATCCAGGTGACGGGCGACGACAAACATCCGCTCTATCGCCATCTGACGAGCGCCCAGCCGAAGACGGCGAACCGCGACGCCATGGAGAAGCAGCTGACGGGCTACGGCATGACGCCGACGCGCGCGCCCGAGGTGCTCTGGAACTTCGAGAAGTTCCTCGTCGATCGCAGCGGCCGCGTCGTCGGCCGATTCGCACCGGATACGGCGCCCGACGCCGAGCCGCTGCTGCAGGCGATCGAGAGCGAGCTCGCGAAGCACTGAGCCCGACGTCGGCGACGCGCATCCCGCCCCGTCGCGCGGCTAGATCAGCCCCGGATCGGTGCCGCCGTCGACCGCGAGGGCGACGCCGGTCAGGTAGTTGGCGGGCTCCGAGCAGAGGAAGGCCGCGATCCGGCCGAAATCCGCCGGACGCCCGCCACGCCCGGCCGGCAAGGCCGCCAGGTAGCGATCCATTCCGTCGCCGACGAGGGATTCGAGGCGCTGCGTGACCTGGTTGCTCGGCAGGATCGAGTTGACCGTGATCCCGTCGGCGATCACCTCGCGGGCCAGCGTCTTCAGATAGGCCGTGAGACCGGCGCGGGCCGTATTCGAATGCACCATGTTGGCGAGCGGCGCGCGGACCCCGCCCGACGTGATCGCGAGGATCCGGCCCCAGTGCTGCGCTCGCATGCCCGGCAGGCAGCCCTGGCAGAGCTCGACCATGGCGAGCAGGCAGCGATCGAGCGAAGCGCGCAGCGCCTCGAGATCGACCGAATGCGCCGGCCCGGGCGGCGGACCACCGACGTTCGCGACCAGAATGTCGATGCCGCCAAAGCGCTCGCGCGCCCCCTCGACCAGAGCGCGGGCCCCGCTCACGCAGGCGAGATCGGCCGCGATCCCCTCGACCTGCGCGCCGGCGACGCTCTCGCGGATCCTCTCGACGGCAGCCGCTACGCGCCCCGGATCGCGGCCGCTGAGGCAGACCGCAGCACCCTCCTCTGCGAGCGCTCGCGCCGTCGCGAAGCCCAATCCTTCGGTCGATGCCCCGACGACGGCCGTCCGGCCTGCGATCCCGAGCTCCATGCGATCCTCCTCCGACGCGCATCTGCGGTCGCCAGCCCCGACGTGCGACGCGCCCTCAGCGCCGAGCGATTTGCGCCGACCGACGGACGATCATTGCCATCGTCCGGCGCAGGCCGCCTAACGCCGCGGCTGCAGCGAGTCGGCCACCAGCCCGTGGTGCCCCCAGTCGTCGCCGCCCGCGAACTGCCGCTCGCTCCAGTCTTCCCCGCAGAGGACGCCGCCCCAGCCGATCTCGACGTCGAAGCCCGAAGGACCGTGCATGTAGAACGAGAGGATCCCGTCGTTGCGATGGCGGCCGAGCCCCGAGCTGATCGGGACACCCGCCTGCAACGCGCGGTCGAGCGCGCGCCCGACACCGTCGATGCTCGTCGCCTCGAACATCAGATGCTGCAGTCCGGATGGCGGGCCGATCTGGAGCAGCGCGAGGCTGTGATGGCGCGCGGTGCAGCGCAGGAAATGGATGCCCCGACCCTCCGGCCCGAAGACCATGTAGTCGCTGCGCTGGAAGCCGAGCACGCCGCGGTAGAACGCGAGTGCCGCCTCGATGTCGGCGACGAAGAGCACGGCATGACCCATCCCGAGCGAGCCCGTCTCGAACGCGATGCCCGTCGGCGAGACGAAGGGCCCGTCGATGATCGGCCCCTGGAAGAGTTCGAGGCGATGTCCGAAGGGATCCTGGACGACGGCCAGCCGATCGACGCCGCGCGCATCGCGCTCGGCCTGCGTCCCTTCGCGGACCTCGATCTTCTCGTCGACGAGCCGCTCGACCTGCCGATCGAAGGCGCGCTCCGTCCGCAGCTCGAATCCGAGATAAGCGAGCCCCGGCGTCTCTCCGGGATGCACGGCGAGTCGCCACTGGCGTCGATCGAGCTTCAGGTAGCAGGTCCCGTCCGCCGCGAGGCCTTCCGCTCCGGGGGTCGGGAGCGCGATGCCCTGGGGCCGCGGCCCGGGGACGATCTCGGCAGGGACGAAACCGCAGACCCCGGTCGCGAAGGCGCGCCAGGCGACGGGATCCGGCGCGAAGACGCCCGCATAGCCCAATCCGTTCCAGCCCCGATCGTCCGTTCCCATCGATCTCCCCTCGCCGCCGTCCGGCCGACGCCTCCGGGCCAGCGTACCCCGCTCCCCGATCGACGAGAAGGCCTTGATTACGGGCCCGATCGCTCCATTCTCTGCGCCGAAGGGCCGACCGAACCGAATGAGCCAACCCGAGATCTTCGAAGGCCCTCGCCGCCGCACCGCCCGGATCACGCTCGCGATCCTGGTCGTCGTCAACGTGATGAGCCAGCTCGATCGGCAGATCATGAACGTCCTGCTGCCGAAGGTGCAGCAGGATCTGCTGCTCTCGGATACCCAGGCCGGGATGCTCGTCGGCTTCGCCTTCGCCGTCTGTTATTCGATCGCCGGCCTGCCGCTCGCCCGCTTCGCAGATCGCAGCAGCCGCAGCCGCCTGATCGTCGCCGCCCTCGCCGTCTGGAGCGCGATGACCGCGGCTTGCGGACTGGCGCGCAACTTCTTCGAGCTCTTCCTCGCACGCATCGGCGTCGGCCTCGGCGAGGCGGGCTGCGCGCCGGCCTCGCATTCGCTCCTCTCGGATCATTTTCCCCGGGCCCATCGCGGCCGCGCCCTGGCGACCTATCAGCTGGGCGTGCCGATCGGCATCCTGATCGGATCGGTCGTCGGCGGCTCGCTCTCCGACCATCTCGCCTGGCGCTCCGTCTTCTTCGTGTTCGGACTGCCAGGGCTCGCGCTCGCCGCGTTCACGTACTTCGTCCTGCGCGAGCCGCCGCGCGGCGGCGTCGACGGGCAGGCCGATCCCGGCGTCGAGCCGATCGGCGAGGTCCTGCGCTTCTTCGCGCGCCGCCCGGCCATGCGCCAGATCCTCGTCGCCGCGACCCTCCATACCCTCGCCGTCGGCGCCCAGGTCACCTTCAACTTCACCTTCCTGACCCGCGTCCACGATCTCTCGGGCACCGAGGCCGGCATCGTGATCGGCCTGCTGACGGGGCTCTTCGGCGGCCTCGGGACCTATCTCGGCGGCTGGCTCGGCGACCGCTTCGGAGCGCGCGATCCGCGCTGGTATCTCTGGTGGCTCGCGCTCGGCGCGCTCGCGTCGATTCCCTTCTCGCTCGCAGCCTATCTGGTCTCGTCGGCGCCGCTGGCGATCGTCGCGCTCTCGATCAGCGTCGTCGGCAGCTATTTCTATACGGGCGCCTGCCACGTCGTCGCGCAATCCCTCGCCCGCCCCCGCATGCGGGCGATCACCGCCTCGATCATGCTCTTCTCGATGAATCTGCTCGGCTACGGCCTCGGCCCGCCGATCGCCGGCGCGATCAGTGACGCGCTCGGGGGCGAAGACGCCCTGCGCCATGCCCTCGCAATGATGAACGCGGTCCTGCTCTGGGCCTGCCTTCACTACGTCCTGGCGGCGCGGACCTACCGCGAGGATCTCGCCGCGGAGGCTTCGATCGTGTCGATCAGGGGCCAGGCGGCGATCGATCTGCCATAGACGACCGGATTCGACGCGCAGCAGGCGAGCGGACGGACGGGTCCTGGAAGGCCGAGGAACGCCTGCGGTCGAGAGCGCATGCTCGGCTAGCGGAACACGACGCCGGCCAGCAGGCTCACGAAGCCCGCGCCCAGCAGGATCTGTCGGACGGCGAAGACCGCCATCCAGCGCGTGCGGTAGGTCTCCCAATCGGCCGGATATCGGGTGGTCGTCCAGGTCTCGATGACACCGTTGATCGGGACGTTCACCCGCAGCATGAGCACGGCGTCGCCGACGAGAGCGGCGAGCGCGACGGCGCTCGTCTTCGCCATCCATCGATCGCCCGCCCCGAAGCTCGCCCCCAGCACACCGATGCAGCTGACCAACGTCCCCAGATACAGCATGGGCACGCGACGCTTCATCACGGCGTTGATCGCGTTGCGCAGCTCGATGTACGCGGGCGCCGACAGCACGCGGGAGGCATGGCTCAACGCGACGGCATAGAAAAGGGGCTGACTGGCGACAAGCGCGTACAGGAAGAGGTTGACGAACGCCGCCCATTCGAACATGAGCTGAGGCTAGTCGACCGCCTTGGTGCCAGCAAAGCTCGCGCCAGCTGTCTTCTCCTCGTCGATCTGCGAGAGATAGACCCGCTCGGCGCTCTGGAATAGCGCGATCATCGCCTCGCGCTCCCGGGGATCCTGGAATCGCCCGACGGTTCGGGCCCAATCGATCGCCTCGCGCACCCAGCCGAGCAGGACCCGGGCATCTTCGCTCGAACGGCGCGGAAGACCGTCGACCGAGAGGTAGATCGGGCTCGTATGGGCCATCACGGGGATGCCCTCGAAGCCGACGAGGGCGAACTCTTGATAGGGCAGCAGCTCCGCGGAATGGGCCCGGGCCGCGATCCAGCCGCTGCGGTCGATCTCGAGCTCCTGATCGAGGACCACCTCGATCGCCCGATCCCGATTGGGCTGCGTCGCGACGACGCGCCCGTCCTGCACGATCTCGAGGCGCTCGATCGGGATGCGCGAGCGCGACGTCGCGCGGACCCGGATGCGCTGTCCCTTGCGGGCCTCGAGCGTGTCACCGATCGCCGCCCCGTTCGCCTCGAGCTCGAGCAGGGGTGCCGTCGAGACGAAGGTCCGCCCGGCCCGGATCGCCTCGAGCCACGCACCGTATTCGAAGGGGCCGTCGATCTTCGCGAAGACGCGGACCGATCCGGCGACCTGGGTGTTGTACATCTTGTCGGTGCCGGCCGTGGCGGGCAGGTCGAAGCCGCAGTTCAGGAAGCGATACCAGGTCTCGGCCGCCGGCGGCGCCGGCATCACGTTCTTTTTCGAGAACGCATCTCCCCAGGTCAGCACGTCGACGGCGTCGAGCTTGCCGAGGGCGATGTCGACGGCGAGCTCGCCCTTCGGCCAGGGGAAATGCGCAGCCGCGACGAGTCCACCCTGGGCATGGGCCGCGTCGGCCTGGGTCGCCATCGGCGGATGATCGAATCCGCCCGGAACGCCCTCGGAGGGTCCGCCCCAGGTCAGCGGATGGACGAGCTGGCGGATTCCGAGCAGGATCGAATGGCCGAGCCAGCCGTGGCGCGTCTCCTCGCCGACATGGATCGCGCGGCCCGGCGGCGAGCTACCGGCGGGCGCGCCGGTGAAATGTTCGACGTTGGTGATCAGCGAGCCCCATTTCGACGCGAGGATGTTGATCACGTCGAGGTCCTCGCCCTCGAGCTCGAGCCGCGCGGCCTCCGGATCGACGAAGTGGACGTGTGTATCGCCC
>CAUJGH010000516.1 GCA_963169575.1 Myxococcota bacterium
ACCATGGCGGGCTTCGGCAGCGCAGCCATCGCGGCCAGCTTCGTGCCGGGGCTGAACCGGGTGATGATGCCGGCGCACGTGACGGCGGGGACGCTGCTCGTCGTTCGCCAGGATCGCGAGATCGACGCGGAGAGCGCGGCGGACTCGAGCGTGTTCTAGGAGCCTGGCCCAATATGGCCGCGCGGCGCCTGAGCGCCGATCCATCGCCTCTCGCGGCGTTGCACTCAGTCGCCGTAGCCCGGCTACGGCTCCCTCGCGCGCCTTGCGAGAGGCGCGTCTCGACGCTCAGGCATCCACGCCCATGCCCGTCTTGGGTCAGACGCCTAGGCCTGGCCGATCAGGATATTCCCGAGGCGTTCGAGGTCCTCGAGGTTGAAGTAGCTGATCTCGAGCTTCCCTCCGCCGCCGGAGGTTGGGTGCAACGCGACGCGCGTCTGAAGGCGGCGCTCGATGCGCTCGACGAAGGCCCGGGTATCGGGATCGAGCGAAGCGGGCGGAGCCGAAGACCGGGGGCCGGCAGCGCGGCGATCCGGTCCGGCAGCGGTCTCATGCGGGCCTTTTTGGACCCGAACGATCTCCCGCGCGGCCTCCTCCGCTGCGCGGACGGAGAGCGATTGGCCCACGATGCGCGATCGCAGGGTCTCGCGTGCCGCGTGGTCGGCGACCTGCAGCAGCGCCTTCGCATGTCCCATGCTGAGACGCCCGGCCTCGACGTCCGCCTGGATGGTCGAGCTCAGATCGAGCAATCGGATGTGATTGGCGATCGAAGAGCGGTCCATCGAGACCTTCCGCCCGATCTGCTCCTGGGTATGCCCGGCCTGCGACAACGCCTGATAGGCGAGCGCGAGCTCGATCGGGTTCAGGTCCTGCCGCTGCACGTTCTCGACGATCGCGAGCTCGAGCCGATCCGCGGGATCGACGTCGAGTACGACGGCCGGCACGCTTCGTCGGCCGGCAAGCTGGCTTGCGCGGAAGCGGCGCTCGCCCATCACGAGCTCGTATCGGCTCCCCGCTTGACGAACGACGACCGGCTGCAACACACCGTGCTGTCGGATCGATTCCGCAAGCTGCTGCAGGGCCTCCGGCGCGAACTCGCGACGAGGCTGATCCGGGTTCGGATCGATCCGGGCCACCTCGATCTCGAACAAACCGCCGTCGGTCGCCGTGTTGGTCGGAGGTGAGACGGACGCGATCGTCGGTGTGACACCCTGCGGTGACGGAGAAGGATGGACGGCCGGCGCAGAGGCTGCGGGGCTCGAGATCAGGGCGCCCAATCCGCGTCCCAGGGCGTTACGGCGTTGACTCATGGCTTTCTCCAGTCGGCGCTCGATCGGCGCTGGTGTTCGGGAGGACGGGCGGCTTACGGGGCGGACCGGCGAGGGCGAGCTGCGCAAGGAGCTCCTCTGCCAGCTTCGTGTACGCGACCGCGCCCTTGGAATGGATGTCGTAGAGCAGGATGGGTTGACCGTGGCTCGGCGCTTCGGAGAGTCGGATGTTGCGGGGGATGCGTGTGCGATAGACCCGATCGCCGAAATGACCGCGGACCTCCGCTTCGACCTGCCGTGCGAGATTCGCGCGCGGGTCCACCATCGTCAGCACGATGCCCTGGATCCGGAGCCTGGGATTCAACTGGGCCTGCACCAGCTCGACGGTCGAAACGAGATTCGCGAGGCCTTCGAGGGCGTAGTATTCGCCTTGCAGAGGGATCAGAACGGCATCGGCCGCGGTCAACGCATTGAGCGTCAAGAGACCGAGCGACGGCGGGCAATCGATCAGGATGATCTCGTAGGCCTCGCCCATGGCCTGAATTGCCTGCGCGAGACGGAACTCGCGCGCCTCCATCGAGACGAGCTCGATCTCCGCGCCCACCAGGTCTCGGCCGGCGGGCACGATGTGCAGCGTCTCGAGCTCCGTCTCGTAGGCACAATGGGTGAGCGGAACACCGTCGACGAGCGCGTCATAGATCTGGCGCTCGGCCTGCGCGATGCCGTAGGCGCTGCTTGCGTTCGCCTGGGGGTCCATGTCGATGAGGAGGGTTGGGCGCTCCGAGGCGGCCAGACAAGCAGCGAGATTGACCGCGGTCGTCGTCTTGCCGACCCCGCCCTTCTGATTGACCACGGCGAGGACGAAGGGTTCCGAGCCCATGCGAGATCTCGAAAGGGCCTCAGGCGACGCCGGCATCCGCGCTGGCCCCCCGCGCGCGAATGGTCGAATGCTCGACCCGGTTCCGGGTCATCCGAGCCTTGGTACCACAGCGGGGTTCCGGTTCGCATCGCGACAAGCCGGATTCGTCGCTCGGTCGTCGGCTAGCCAGGGTGTGACGCCGGAATGATCCAGAGCTGCCGCTCGACGCCGGAGAAGGGAACCACGTAGCGCCGGCGTTGGGGAGAGCGGTCCGCCCCCGGCGATCGAATGCTGGGGGGCTCGGCGCGCTCGGACGCCGGCAGCACGAGGAGCCCGCCTGGGCGAGCCCAGGGAGCCATCAGCTCGAGTGCGCTCTCGGGCTTGGCCATTGCCTGGGCCACGACGACGTCGCAGGGCCGGGCTTGGAGCTCGTCTGATCGGCCCAACAAAGGCTCGACCCGATCGAGGGCAAGCACACGCCGGGCCTCGCGCTGGAAATGGTTTCTTCGCTGGCGGGAATCGACGAGGTAGACCTTCAGATGGGGCCGGAGGATCGCGATCGGAAGGCCGGGAAAGCCGGCACCGCTGCCCAGATCCGCGAGGTCCGATGCCCGACTCAGCTCGGGGAGAGCGCCGACCAGGGCTGCGGCGTCGAGGACGAGCCGGGAGGTCATCTCGAGCGGGTCACGGTGCCCCGTGAGATTCATCCGGGGCGCCCACTTCGCGAGCAGCAGGACGAGTCGGGTCAGCTTCTCCGCGCTATCCCGTTCGGCCGCGCCAGGTCCGAAGATCTGCTCGAGGCCGCCCTCGATGCGCTCCTGGATCGGTGCAGCATCGATCGATTTGTGGACCGGCTCAGGCATTAGCCTCTCCGCACACCGGCTCTCCGTTCCCCGTGGAACGTTCGCGCCGGACGCGAAAGATCTGGGCGAGCCCTGGCTGACTACGGACGAGCGCCCAATTGAATTTCGACACTGTTCCCCGTGGAACACCGGGGCTCCCGTGCCGCGTCGCCTCGATGCAGACACAAATCGATCCCGCGCGGCCTCTTCGGGGAGACTCCAATCAAGGGATCCCACGCTCGAGTGTCCAGCCGGGCCTGAGTCGAGCCGGCCTGGTCGTTGGCTCCCCGCCCGTCGAATCCCATTGGCGCTCGGAAGCACCCCGAGCCCGGTCGAAGAGCCGAAGCATGAGCCCCTTGGCCACCGACGCCCTCCGTCGTCGACCCGACCGGATCGACGCGGAGCGACGGGACGCTGGAAACGAAACAGAGCAGGCGATGAACCGCGCGAGACCGGGGGAGGGCGATCGACCCATATCCAACCTGCCTGGCGGGGCGCCCGCGGTCATGGCGCCGTAGGACCCGGGGGATCCGGCCAGCGAGTGCTTCCCGGCCAGCCGTAGGGCATCGAGGGGCGCCGATGATCCGACCTTCAGGGCGAAACGCCGCTTCCCCGGAATCCATCGGGCGGCCGTGCGCTCCGCGCGTCGGGGTGAACCCGGCCGCCGCCCTTCGCAGGGGGCGGCCGGACTGGAACGCAAAGCTAGGAAGACTGGGAGACGGCCTCGTCGTACTCGGGGGCACCTTCCGGAACCACGAGCACCTGGCGATAGCGGCCCTCGCCGATGCTCATCGTCGCGACGCCGCTCATCTCGCGAACCACGATGTGGATTGCCCGGCGATCCCGGGAATTCATGGGATCCAGGGCAATCGACCGTCCGGTCTCGCGAGCGCGCTTCACCGCCCGCTCGGCCAGCCGCGTCAGGGTCTGCTCCCGCTCGTCGCCCCCGCCCTCGACATCGACGACGACCCGCGGTGCATCCTCGCTGAGACGCATCGAAACCTGGTTCGCGACGAGCTGCAGGGCGTCGGTCGCCCGGCCATCCCCGCGCTGGAGCGCCTCAGCCGCGGGCCCCCGAAGTTGGAAGATCAGGAAATCCCCCTCGGTCGCCTCCGAAATCTCGAACGCGCCGAGCTTCATCCGCTCGACGGCGCCGAGTAGAAAATCTCCCACCGGGCCGAGCTTGCCCTGGGGCGATCCCTTCGAGTCCGCAACCCGCGGGATCGTCTCTCCCCCCCCGCTGCCCTCGTCCGAGATCCGCTCCCGGCTCCGCTCTTCTCCGCGGCCTTCGCTGCGGCCTTCTCCGCGACCCTCTCCACGGCCTTCGCTCCGACCCTCGCCTCGATCCCGGCGGGGCTCACGGGCGCGCGTCTCGGAGGGTCCATTTCCCCTCTCTCCACGTCCGCCCCGCTCCGACCGGTCTTCGCGATCGCCCCGACCCCCTCGCTCCGATCGCTCCTCTCGCTCGCCGCGACCACCGCGCTCACTCCGCTCTCCACGCCCGCCGCGGGCTTCCCTGCGGCCACCGCGCTCCTCGCTCCGCCCTTCGTCCGAGCCGTTCGATCGGCCGCCCCGGGCCGCGATGTTGCGGGGCACGGCGACGATCACCGTTCGCCCTCCGGCGCCGAAGATCTCGCCGACCTCCGGGACCACGATCTGGAGCTCAGCGGCGTCGGTGCCAAAGAAGGCAGCGGCCTTGGTGCGGGCTTCCTCGAGACTGTCGGCAACGAATTCGTTCGGTTCCTGGCGCGCGTCGTACATCGGATTCTCACTTCTCGGTTGGGGACTCGGTTGTTTCGCCGGATTCCGGCTCTTCGGCTCGCGGAAGGCTCGTGGATCAAGCCGGCTGCGGTTTGGACTGTCTCCGGATCCAGTACTGGTGACCGATGCCGAGCAGATTGCTCACGGTCCAGTAGAGGACGAGGCCGGACGGAAATGTGTAGGAGATCAGGAGCATCATCGCCGGCATCATGACGAGCATCATGCGCGCCTGAGTCGGGTCCATGCCCGTCGTCGGCGTCATCTTCTGCTGCACGTACATGCTGGCGCCCATCAACAAGGGCAGCAGCCGGATCGGGAAGTCGAGGCCCGGCATCGTGAAGAGGAGATCCGGCTGGGACAGGTCGTCGATCCAGGACGCGAAATGCGCATGCCGCAGGCCGATCGAGCTCCGCAGCGCGTAGAAGAGGCCGACCAGCACCGGGAATTGCAGCAGCAGCGGCAGACATCCGCCGAGCGGGTTGATGCCCTCTTCGCGGTACAGCTTCATGAGCTCTTCGGACTGACGCTGGCGATCGTCCTTGTATTTCTCCTGCAGCGCCTTCATGCGCGGCTGGACCGCGCGCATCCGCTCGGCCGAACGCATCTGGTTCATCATGAGCGGCGCGGTGACCATGCGAACGAGGATCGTCAGCACGATGATCGCGATGCCGTAGTTGGGGATGTATCGATAGAGCCAGTCGAGCGCGATCTCGAAGAAACGCGTCAGCGGCTCGAGCCAGCTCCAACCGCGATTGACCGTATGCGCGAGGGAAGGGGCAACGGACTCGAGCGCTTGTGGAGCCTTCGGTCCGAAGAATCCCCGCAGTCGCTCCTGCATCGAGCCGCCCGCCGCGACCGTGACGCTCGGCAGTGTCATGCGCGCAAGCGCGGAAGTCTTGGGCTCGAGCGCCTCGAACTCGACGTTCAGGCGGTCCCGGGCTTCGGGATCGAGCAGCACGCCCGTGAAGTAGGGTACGTCGAAGCCGGCCCATTGCACCGCGCCCTCGACGCGCTCGATGCCGTCCGCCGAGCCCCCGAAACCGAGAAATCCGGGCTGCCCGACGGCGCCGACCAGACTCCGCGTGACGCCTTCCTCCTCGCCATAGGCGAGCAGGGAGACCTCGCGGAAATCCGCGCGGGTCGAGGTTCGCGCCGGCCATCCGAGCTCGAAGCGGGCGTCCACGCCCGTTGCGAGCCGGCTATCGAAGGCGAGCTCGAGATCGAAGCCGTAGCCGGTCGCGTCGAGGCGGAGCGTGCGGCTGAAGGTGCCGGCCTCATTCTGCGCTCGCTGCAGGATTTCGCGGGGGCCCGCATGAACGACCTCGAAGCGCAGGTCGGCAAATTCGCCCGCGATTCCGGCGATCCCGGTCGAGAGGATCGGCTGCTCCGGATCCACCAGATCGATCGGAACAGCGCCGCCCGGGAGCCGTTCGTCGTAATGGATCAGCTCCCAGCCCTCGATCATCTGCGGACCGTTCGAGATCCGCGCACGCACGTCCGCGTTCTCGAGTGTCTGCACCGAAATCGCGATTTCGCGCGGCGGAGCCGGGCTGCCGCTCGCCGCGTCCGGATCCGCGACCGCTCCGGCAGCGGAAGCCGTGGATCCCCCGACCGTCGGCGTGCCACCCGTCTCCGAAGACGCCGGCGAGGACGACGTCGACGAGGGCGCGTCGCCGGACCCGTCCTGGACCGCCTCCATGACCGGACCGCTCTGCTCGGACGGCCCTCCGACCCGCTGCGTGGATTGCCGCTCGCCCTGGTACATCAGGTACGCCGCGAACACGAGCATCGAGAGGGCAAAGGCGATGATGTTGTTGCGATCCACGATGGGCCTCTAGGGAACCGGGTCGAAGCCGCCGGGATGGAAGGGATGACAGCGGGCGAGCCGACGAAGGCCGAGTCCAGACCCGCGAAGCACGCCATGCCGCGCGATCGCCTGCTCGGCGAAACAGGAGCAGGAGGGCTCGAAGCGGCAACCCGTTCCGAGGAGCGGTCGCAGGGCACCGCGATAGACCAGCAGGAGCGCCCGAACCCAGGCCGGGGCCGAGCGCCTGTCCAACCCCTCGCTCAGCGAGCTCGAAACGGCCCCGCCACGGTTTGCGAACGTGTTCATAGGCCTAAAAATCCTGAGCTTTACCAGCAACTTGAGGGGCGTCGAGACCAAGCAGCCGGGAGAGATGCTCGCCCAGCTCGACGAGCCCGAGATCGATCCCGGGGCGCCGCGCAATGACGATGATGTCGACGGGCTCGCGCAGCCGATCGCGATGATGGCGGAACCACTCCCGGACCCGGCGCTTGAACCGGTTCCGCTTCACGGACGGCCCCGCCTTGCGGCCGACGGTGATGCCGAGCCGACTCTGCAAAGCGATGCCTTCCGCCTGCGGCAGGCGGCCTGGTGTATCCGACTGCAATCGATTCGTCACCACGACGAGCTCGGGGGAAGAACGTCGCCGTCCCCGCCGGAGCACTCGCGTGAAATCCCTGGAATCGAGCAGGCGATCCCCGCGCCGGAAGCACTGGTCGACCGGGCTCCGGAGCACTCGTGTCGCAGCGTCCGTCGCACCGACGTGGACCGTCGTCGCGCCCGGCCGCTCCGGTTTCCTGCTCACGCCTACTTCGACGAAACGCTGACGGCGAGGCGCTTTCGGCCCTTCGCCCGCCGCGCGCTGAGGACTGCGCGGCCCGCCTTCGTCTTCATCCGCTCCCGGAATCCGTGGGTACGAAGGCGCTTGATCCGGCTCGGCTGAAATGTCCGCTTCATGACTGCGGATCCTCACTCTCTGGCATCGGGCGAGCGGATCGAAGACCACGCGGGATGGCGTGCTCCGGCTCCGGGCCCTGGGTTTGAATGGGCGGGCCGAATCGGCTTTTCCCGACCGCGCCCCGAATCCGTCGGCTCTTCCTTGGGAAGCGCGGGAGCTTACCCGCCCCGATCTCGGCGTGTCAATGCGCGCCCGAGCCTTCAGAACGAGGCTCCAGCCCGCGCCGATCCCCGCCCGAGCCAGATCTCGCGTGTTACTCTCGCGACAGAAACCGGGGTTTTGTCGTCCCGCCGCCCGCTGTCTGTCGGCCGCGAGCGTTCTGGACGGCCGGCTGACAGATCCAGAAGCTTCGATCCGACGCGGACATGGACCTGTTTTGTCCGGGTCTTTGTCGCTCCTTACTACTACTATTCATTTTCAATCCCCCAATCAGAAGAGCAGGCCGATGAAACTCACGATCAACAAATCCGAGTTCCTCCGCGGACTGGGACGCATCCAGTCGATCGTCGAGAAGCGAAACTCGATGCCGATTCTCGCCAACGTCCTGCTCGACGCGCCCAGGAAAGGCAAGGATGGCCGCCTGATCCTCTCGGCCACCGACCTCGAGGTCGGCGTCCGCAGCCAGCATCCCGCCGACGTCGCTGCGCCCGGGGGCCTGACCGTGTCCGCGAAGAAGCTCTTCGAGATCGTTCGCGAGCTCCCCGAAGAGAAGATCGAGCTCGAGGGAACCTCCAGCTCCTATCTCGAGATCCGCTGCAACCGGAGTCGTTTCACCCTCGCCGGGACCGCCGCCGAGGAGTATCCCACGCTGCCCGAGTTCAGCCCCGAAAAGACCGTTCCGATGCCGGCCGCGATCCTGAGCGCGATGATCGATGGAACGATGTACGCGGCCTCGACCGACGAGACCCGCTACAACCTCAACGGCGTCTACTTCGAGGTATTAGGCGATCTCGGTGACCTGCGCATGGTCGCGACCGACGGCCATCGGCTCGCGTGTGTCGACCGCAAGATCGATGGAGATGCATCCGCTCTCACGAGCGGCGTGATCATTCCGCGCAAGGGACTCGGAGAGTTGAAGCGACTCGTCGACGAGGTCGACGCCGAGGAGATCGAGCTGGCCTTCGGAAGCCAGAGCGGACTCGCCCGCAAGGGCGACGTGACGCTCGTCATGCGATTGATCGAGGGGGAGTTCCCGAACTACGGCCAGGTCATCCCGAAGGATCCCGGCCGGCATCTCGTTCTCTCGAGTGAAGCGCTCGTCCAGTCGGTCCGTCGCGTCGCTCTGCTCTCGTCCGAGCGCAGTCGGGCGGTCAAGCTCGAGCTCGGCCAGGGCCAGCTCATCATCAGCTCGAACAATCCGGATCTCGGGGATGCACGCGAGGAACTCGACGTCGATTACGCCGGAGACGCGCTGACGGTCGGATTCAACGCCCGGTATCTGCTCGACGCCGTCTCGGCCATTCGGACGAAGGAGATCCGCCTCTCCTTCCACGACGAGCTCTCCCCCTGCCGCGTCACACCGCCCGAGGACGAGACTTCCCTGGCCGTCGTGATGCCGATGCGGATCTGATCGCCGGCCGCGCAGCCCCTCAATACGAACCCGTCGCGCTCTGCGCTCGACCGAGAAGCGGCATTCTCCCTGCGGAGAAGGCCCGTTGACTCGGAAAAACGCCCATTTCGGCTTTACGCGGCACCCCCTGTTTCGGTAGTTTCCCAGCGCGACAGAGACCCGTCAGACGACGTCCCCGCGCCGCCGCGGAGAAGGACTCGATCAGCCGCCGAAGCACCGGGTCCGTTGGCAGGGGCTGGCGGAGGCTTCGACGCGACGAACGACGGGATGATGTCGGCAGAGGATCTCCGCAGAAGCGGGTGTCGACCGTCCTGAGTGGGTTCGAAGATCGCGGGCAGGGCCACACGGAACCCGCACGTAGGCTCGTTGCGAGCCTGGGAAGAAAGTTTCTCGGTGACGTACGACGCCAGTTCCATCGAGGTCCTCGAAGGCCTCGAACCGGTGCGAAAGCGACCTGCGATGTACATCGGGACGACGGGTCCCGATGGGCTTCATCATCTGGTCTACGAGGTCGTCGACAACTCCATCGACGAAGCCCTCGCCGGTCATTGCACGGACATCCAGGTCATCATCGAAAGCGATGGGCGGGTCACCGTCGTCGACAACGGCCGCGGCATCCCGACGGACATGCATGCGACCGAGAACCGCCCGGCCTCCGAAGTCGTCATGACGACCCTTCATGCGGGCGGCAAGTTCGACGAGAACTCCTACAAGGTATCCGGCGGTCTCCATGGCGTCGGAATCTCCGTCGTCAACGCCCTGTCCGTTCGACTCGACGTCGAGATCCGCCGCGTCGGAAAGATCCACCAGCAGGGCTTCGTTCGCGGTGTCCCGGCAGGCCCCCTCGAGATCGTCGGGGATACGACGGAGACCGGAACCAAGGTCTCGTTCCTTCCCGATCCGTTGATCTTCCCGATGACGGAGTTCTCCTTCGACGTCCTCTCGAAACGACTGCGTGAGCTCTCCTTCCTGAACGCGGGCATCCGCATCCAGATCCGCGACGAGCGTTCGGGCAAACATCACGACTTCTGTTACCAGGGCGGCATCAACTCCTTCGTCGAGCACCTGAACGAGAAACGCGCCCCGCTACACGAAGAGCCGATCTATCTCTCCGGCGCACGGACCTTCGACGACCATGGCCGGACGGTCAACGTCGAGGCCGAGGTCTCGCTGCAGTACAACGACTCCTACAACGAGTCCGTCTACTCCTTCGCGAACAACATCAATACGATCGAAGGCGGTACTCATCTGATCGGTTTCAGAACCGCGCTGACGCGCGCGTTCAACCGCTACATCGCGGCAACGACCAAGGGCACCGGAAGCAAGGGCTCGAAAGCGGAAGCGCCGAGCGTCTCCGGCGACGATCTGCGCGAGGGACTGACCGCCGTCATCTCCGTGAAGATCCCGCAGCCGGAGTTCGAGGGGCAGACGAAGACCAAGCTCGGCACGAGCGAGGTCCGCGGCATCGTCGAAGGCATCGTCTATCAGCAGCTGACGACCTTCCTCGAGGAGAATCCGCGCGTCGCGAAGCCGATCGTTGCGAAGATCCTCGATACCGCCCGCGCCCGCGAAGCCGCCCGCAAGGCCCGGGATCTCGCCCGTCGAAAGGGCGCGCTCTCGGATTTCAGCCTGCCGGGCAAGCTCGCCGACTGCCAGGAACGTGATCCGGCCAAATGCGAGCTCTTCATCGTCGAAGGCGATTCCGCCGGCGGCACGGCGAAGCAGGGCCGTTCTCGCGAGACCCAGGCCATTCTCCCGCTGCGCGGCAAGATCCTGAACGTCGAGCGCGCCCGCGTCGATCGCATGCTCGCGAGCACCGAAATCCAGGCGATCATCGCCGCGCTCGGCACCGGCATCGGCGAGGACTTCGCCGCCGAGAAGGCCCGCTACCACCGCATCATCATCATGACCGACGCAGACGTCGACGGATCCCATATCCGGACACTGCTGCTCACCTTCTTCTATCGACAGATGCGCGACCTGATCGAACGCGGGTTTCTCTACGTCGCTCAGCCCCCCCTCTTCAAGGTCAAGCGCGGCAAGGCGAGCCGCTATCTGAAGGACGAGCAGGCCCTCGAGGATTATCTCTTCGACATCGCGCTCGACGGGGCGCGCGTGACCTGTGCCGATGGCCCGACCCGCGAGGGCGAGCCGCTGCGCGGCTTGCTCAAGAATGCGAGCCTCCGGCAGCGCGGCCTCGATCATTTCAAGATCCGCCTCTTCGACGAGCGCATCGTCGATGCCGCGAGCCACGTCGGTCGCCCGAACGCTCAGGATTTCGCGGACGAGCGGCAACTGCTCGAAGAAGTCGTTCCGCTGCTCGACGCCGAGCTCGCGCGCACCCATCCCGCCGGTGGAGAAGACACCATCGGCGAGCTGCGCTGGACGACCGAGCCCGAGCTCGACGGGCGGGGATTCAAGCTCGTCGCGCGCACGCGCCGCGCCGGCCAGACGCTGCGCAGCGCGCTCGACGCCCAGGTGGTCGCGTCGGGCGAATACCAGCGCATGGTGCGCCTTGCCCAGGAGCTCCCCGAGCTCGGCTTGCCGCCCTATACGCTCCACCACGGCGACGCGCCGCCGCAGCAGTTCACGCTGATCACGTCCCTGCTCGCGCGCATCCTCGAGATCGCCAACAAGGGCCTTTCGATCCAGCGCTACAAGGGCCTCGGCGAGATGAACCCCGACCAGCTCGCCGAAACGACCATGAACGCCGAGAACCGCAACCTCGTGCAGGTCCGCGTCGAGGACGGTGTCGAGGCCGACGACGTCTTCACGACCCTGATGGGCGACGTCGTCGAGCCGCGCCGCCGCTTCATCGAGGACAACGCGTTGTCCGTCGCGAACCTCGACGTGTAGGGAAGCCATCGTGTCCGACGAGCCGATCGACCCGACAGACGATTCCACCCCGCCGCGTCCCCCCCCGGACGACCGCTATCCGACCGTCAACATCGAGGACGAGGTCCGCTCTTCGTTCCTCGCCTACTCGATGTCGGTCATCATCAGCCGCGCGCTGCCCGACGTGCGCGACGGCCTCAAGCCCGTCCATCGCCGCATCCTCTACGCGATGAACCAGGAAGGGCTGCTCTCGAACCGGCCCTATTCGAAGTCCGCGGGTGTCGTCGGCGAAGTCCTCAAGCACTACCACCCCCACGGCGACTCCGCGGTCTACGACTCGATGGTCCGCATGGCCCAGGACTTCTCGCTCCGCTACCCGCTGATCGACGGTCAGGGCAATTTCGGCAGCGTCGACGGCGATTCGGCCGCGGCCTACCGCTACACCGAAGCGCGTCTCGCCCGCGTCGCCGAGGAGATGCTGCGCGACATCGACCGCGAGACGGTCGATTTCCAGCCGAACTTCGACGGCCAGATGGAAGAGCCGATCGTCCTGCCGACGCGCTTCCCGAACCTGCTCGCGAACGGCTCGGCGGGCATCGCCGTCGGCATGGCGACGAACGTCCCGCCCCACAATCTGCGCGAGCTGACCGCCGCCTTGATCCTCGAAGCCGAGAACCCCGACTGCACCCTCGACGACCTGCTCGAGAAGATGCCGGGCCCCGACTTCCCGACGGGCGCCGTCATCTGCGGCACCGACGGCATCCGCAGCTATTTCGCGACGGGCCGTGGCCATTTGACGCTGCGCGCCGTCGCCGCCTTCGAACCGACCAAACGCGGCGTCCGCATCGTCGTGACCGAGATCCCGTACCAGGTCAACAAGGCGCTGCTGCTGGAGCGCATCGCCGAGCTCGTGCGCGAGGGCCGCCTCGAGGGCATCTCCGATCTGCGCGACGAATCGAATCGCGAGGGCATGCGCGTCGTCATCGAGCTGAAGAAGGACGCCGCCGAAGACGTCGTCCTCAACCAGCTCTACAAGATGACTCCGCTGCAGACGACCTTCGGCGTCAATCTGCTCGCCCTCGTCGGCAACCGGCCGCAGACGCTCTCGATCAAGGAAGCGCTCCGGCATTTCATCGAGTTCCGCAAGGAAGTCGTGATCCGCCGCGCGATCTACGACCTCGCGCAGGCCGAAGCCCGGGCCCACATCCTCGAAGGCTTCGAGATCGCCCTCGATCACCTCGACGAGGTGATCGCCCTGATCCGCGCTGCGCCGGATGCGAACACCGCCCGCGGTCAGCTCATGACGCGCTTCGGCCTCTCCGAACGCCAGGCGCAGGCGATCCTCGACATGCGCCTGCGCGCGCTGACGGGCATGGAGCGCCAGCGCGTGCTCGACGAGCTCGCGGAGCTGCGCGCCCTGATCGCCGACCTGAAGGCGCTGCTCACGAGCGATACGCGCATCCTCGAGGTCGTGATCAAGGAGCTGCGCGAGATCGAGGAAAAATTCGGCGACGAGCGCCGGACGCTTCTCGGCCCCGCGATCGACGGCATCACGAACGAGGACCTCATCGTCGAAGAGGACATGGTCGTCACCCTGTCCCACTCCGGCTACATCAAGCGCAACCCGATCACGCTCTACCGCCAGCAGCGCCGCGGCGGCAAGGGTGCGAAGGGCATGGAGACGCGCGAAGAAGATTTCGTGCGTCATCTCGGCGTCGCCTCGACCCACGCCTATCTGCTCTTCTTCACCAACCTCGGCCGCCTGCATTGGCTCAAGGTCCACGAGCTGCCCCAGCTCGGGCGCGCGGCCAAGGGCAAGGCGATCGTCAACGTGCTTCAGATGCAGACCGGCGAGCAGGTCCAGACGATGCTGCCCGTTCGCAGCTTCGAGGACGCCGCCGGCGAGTACATCATCCTGTGTACACGCAAGGGCACGATCAAGAAGACGGAGCTCTCGGCCTTCGCGAATCCGCGCAAGGCGGGCATCATCGCGATCAATCTCATCGAAGGGGACGAGCTGATCGCCGCCGTCCGCAGCAGCGGCCAGGACGACGTGCTTCTGGCCACGCGGGAAGGGAAGTCGATCCGCTTCCACGAGAGCGACGCGCGCCCGATGGGCCGCAGCGCGACGGGCGTGCGCGGCATCGTGCTGACGCGGGACGACGAGGTGGTCGGGATGGAGATCCTGACGAATCCGGCCGCCCAGATCCTCACGACGACCGAGCGCGGCTACGGCAAGCGCACGCCGCTCGACGAGTACCGCCCGCAGAACCGCGGCGGCCAGGGCATCATCAACATCCGCGCCAACGAGCGCAACGGCGCCGTCGTCGGCATCGCGCAGGTCGTCGACGACGACGACGTCATGCTCATCACGGACGGCGGCAAGGTCCTGCGCTGTCCGGTCTCCGGCATCTCGTCGATGGGACGCGCGACGCAGGGCGTGCGCGTCATGAACCTCTCGCCCGACGAGAAGCTCGTCTCGATCGCGCGGGTCACGGAAGAGGACGTCGCGGAAGTCGAAGACGGCGCAGGCCCGGACGCTCCCCGTGAAGGGGCGGCTCTCGACGATGCCGGCCTCGATCAGGACGTGGACGCCGCCGACCTCGACTCCGAGCCCGAAGACGAGACGCCCGAAGACGGCGGGGACGAATAACACGATGGATCACGCGCGTTCGCGCCGGGAGTGGAAGCGGGCCCAGCGCTCGATTCCCGGTGGCGTCAACAGCCCCGTGCGCGCCTATCGCTCGGTCGGCGGAACGCCGCCCTTCATCGCGTCGGCCCGTGGCGCCCGAATCCGCGACGTCGACGGCAACGAGTACATCGACTACGTCGGCTCCTGGGGGCCGATGATCCTGGGCCATGCCCATCCGAAGGTGCTCGCGGCCGTGCGGGCGGCGATGAAGCTCGGCACCAGCTTCGGGGCGCCGACGCCGCGCGAATCGGATCTGGCTGAGGCGGTGCGGCGGGCCATGCCTTCGATGGAGATGCTCCGGCTCGTCTCCTCGGGCACGGAAGCGACCATGAGCGCGCTGCGGCTCGCCCGCGGCGTGACCGGGCGCGCGCGCATCCTGAAATTCGACGGCTGCTACCACGGCCATTCGGACGGCCTGCTCGTCGGCGCGGGCAGCGGCGTCGCGACGCTCGGCATCCCCGGATCGCCGGGCGTCCCGAAGGCGATGACGGACCTCACCATCGTGGCGCCCTACAACGATCTCGCGGCGACGCGCGCGGCCTTCGAGCGCTGGGGCGGCGAGATCGCGGCCGTGATCGTCGAGCCGGTCGCCGGCAACATGGGCTGTGTGCCGCCGGTTCCGGGATTTCTCGCCGGTTTGCGTACCCTCTGCGACGAGTTCGGGGCACTGCTCGTCTTCGACGAGGTCATGACGGGATTCCGTGTCGCTCGGGGCGGCGCGCAGAAGCTCTACCGCGTGAAGCCCGATCTCACGACGCTCGGCAAGATCGTCGGCGGCGGTCTGCCGGCAGCCGCCTACGGCGGACGCCGGGACCTCATGCGCCGGATCGCACCCGAAGGCGACATCTATCAGGCGGGCACGCTCTCCGGCAATCCCCTGGCGGTCGCTGCGGGCCTCGAGACCCTGCGCCTGCTCGAGGCGAAAGGCGTCTACGAGGCCCTGACCACGACGGCGAAGACCCTCGCCAGCGGCCTCGAAACCCTCGCCCGCGAACGGGGCATCCCGTTCTGCACGGCGAGCGTCGGCGGGATGTTTGGCTTCTTCTTCCATCCGGGCCCCGTCGAGTCGTTCGCGCAGGCGCAGCAAAGTGATGCAGCTCGCTTCCGGAGCTTCTTCGCCTCGATGCTCGAATCGGGCATCTATCTGGCGCCTTCGCCGTATGAAGCCGCTTTCGTGTCCCTCGCGCACCGTCCGCGCGACGTCGACCGGACCCTGGAAGCCGCCCGCAAGGCCTTCGCCCGCAGCATCCGGGCGCGTTGAGCCCCGGGAGCGATGGGGCTAAGCTGCGCGCCGGTTTCCGGGCCCCCCGACGAGGAGGCCGTTCGAGTGAACCCGCCTGATCAACCGGGAAGACCTCGCGAGGACCGAGCAGACCGTCCCGGTCGCGTCGGCCCCGCGAAGCGTGCGGCCGGATCGGCTGCCGGGGACGCCTATCAAGGGGCGTTCGAGGCGGTGATGGCGGTGCTCGTCGGCGCGGGGCTCGGGTACTGGGCGGACTCGCATTGGGAATCGACACCGGTCGGTGTGATCACCGGTGTCGTCGTCGGGTTCGCGGCGATGGTGCTACGGCTGCTTCGACTGGGTCGCGAGCTGGTGCCGGAATCGTCGGAGGCGCCGAGCGCGAACGAGGCGTCGAAGGCGGCCCGCGCATCGCGAGCCGGCTCGGTTCGCGGAGGCGGGGTCGAGGACGTCGAGGGAGTCGATGGAGAGCGCGAGGGCGCGGACGGGTTCGGGGACGCCGAACGCGGGCCAGCCGAGATGCCGGCGCTGAGCGACATCTGGCGCGACGAGGCGCCTGACGAACGGGATTGAGCGGGTTCGAAGTTCCGGGTCGACGGGAATCGCGATCGGAACGTGCAGAATGAAACGAGCGGAATGAAGGGTACGAGTCGAGCGCGATGAAGTTCTCTCTGGCCAGGGTCGAGCAGTGGAATCTCGGGTTGTCGGCGAGCGCGGTGGCCGCGTCGCTGGCGCTCGCGACGCCGCATTTCGCGACGAGCCTGGCCGCCGGGGCGCTGCTCGAGGCGCTGAACCTGGGCGCGCTGCGCCGTTCGGCCCTGCAGTTCTTCGCGGGCCGGATGTCGCGGAGCTGGACCGGCGCCTTCGCGCTTCGCTTCCTCGCGCTGGCCGCTGCGATCTTCCTGACCCTGCAGGCCGGGGCGAATCCGGTCGCGCTCCTGATCGGCCTGTCGATCGCCATGCCCGCCGTCCTGATCGATGCCTGGCTGAACCGTCCGCCGATCCTCGATCCCGCGACGCTGCCCGTCTTTCTCGACGACTTTCTGGAAGACGAGGCCCGCGAAGACGACGACCTCGCCGATGACGCCCGAGGCTGGAATGGGCGCGACGAGCGCATGATCGGTCTGTCCCTGACGGGCGAGCTCTTTCCGACCCATCTGACGCCGCGCGGTTCGGGCGCGGCCGACTTCGACGCTGCGCCTGCCCAGCGGGCCGCCGCCCTTCCGGAAGCCCAGCGCTCGGAAACCCGATTCTCGGAAACCCACCACTCGGCAACCCCGCATTCGGCCCCGGCCGAAGCGGCGCCCGACGAGACGAGCCGATGAACCTCTTCGAGACGATCGCCCATCAACTCCACGTCGAGTGGATCTATCTCTCGGCGCTGGTCGCCGCGGGACTGCTCGTCGTCGCCGGCTTCGCCGTCCAGCGCGCCGTCGCGGGCGAGGGCCGGGGTGTGTTGCCCGAAGAGGGCATGTCGGTTCGCAACGTCTTCGAGGTCGTGATCGAGGCCCTCGGCGATCTCGGCCAGACGACGATCGGCGACGAATGGCGAAAGTACTTCCCGGTGGTCGGCACGATCTTCTTCTTCGTGCTGGTCTCGAACTGCATGAACCTGGTCCCGGGCATCCAGGGCACGACCGCCGACCCGAGCGTGACCTTCGCCTGGGGCATCGTCTCCTTCGTCGTCTACAACTTCGTCGGCATCCGCCAGCACGGCTGGAAGTACATCTACCAGTTCATGGGCCCGGCCCTCTGGCAGCCGCACATCGGCGGACATCACTACCATGTCCGCTTGCTCGCCCCGGTCTTCTTGCCCCTCGAGATCGTGCTCCACTTCGCGCGCATCCTGACGCTCGGCATTCGTCTGATGGCCAACATGTTCGCGGACCACACGGTCGTCGTGATCTTCCTCGGCATGGTCCCATTCGCGATCCCCGCGATCTTCATGGGGCTGGGCCTGCTGGTCAGCTTCCTCCAGGCATTCGTTTTCGCGCTCCTGACGATGATCTACATCGGCCAGGCGCTGCAGGAGCCGCATTAGTCCGCGGCTCGCTCGAGCGGGCTTCGTTGTTTCGTTCGTTTTCTCCATCACGACTCTTCAATTGAGAAGGAAAATCAGCATGCGTCGTTCCGTCCGCGCCCTCGTCTGGGCCCTCGTCCTCTTCCTCGCCCCGACCGCCGCCTTCGCGGCGGATGGCGCCAGCGCCGGCAACATCGGCATCGGCGCAGGCATCGCCGTCGGTCTCGCGGGCCTCGGCTGCGGCATCGGCCAGGGCATCACGGCCGGCAACACGACCGCCGGCATCGCCCGCAACCCGGGTGCGGCGGGCGCGATGTTCGTCAACTTCATCCTCGGCATGGTGCTCATCGAGTCGATCGCCATCTACGGCCTCGTGATCGCGATCCTGCTCCAGGGCAAGATCTGATCTCGCGGCGCAGGCCCCCGTGGCCGGCGCCCTCGTGCTGAGTCGTCGTGCCCGAGACGGCGTCGGTTCGACGAATGGCTCGCCCGCTTCGGCAATGGCCGAAGCGGCGCGGGAGCTTTTGGATTCTCGATCGTTTCACTGATCGGGGCTCCGGCTGCGCTTGACTTCGTCGAACCGACACCGCCTCGGGCACTCGCTTTTGCGCCGGGACGGAGTTCAGAACGGCCTGCGTCGACTCGTATGCGTGGGTCGAATGAGAATCGCCGGACGGGAGCTCGTGGCGGGCTTCACCCCGTTTTGTTTGTCCCGACACGAACCCTGTGCCCCCGTCCGGCGATCTCGGCTTCCCCCGGCTCCCGGTCCCGTTAGAGGAGCCGGGCGAAGCACGCCCGAAGGCGATGATCTTCGGGATTGCGAATTCCGTGCCCGCGTCGCGAGCGATGCGCGGCGGGATCGAAGCGGGTTTCGGCGCGATTCGCGGTGCGTTCGGGTCCAGACGTTCTCGGAGGCGGTGTGAAGCGCGGGAAACTCATCGTCTTCGAAGGCGTCGACGGGAGCGGGAAGTCGACCCAGCTGCGGCGGGCCGCCGCGGTCTTGCGATCGCGGGGCGTCGACGTGCTCGAGACCGGCGAGCCGACGAAGGGGCTCTGGGGCCGGAAGATCCGGGAGATGGCGCGGACGACCGATCGAGTGCCCCGGGAGACCGAGCTCGCCTGGTTCATCAAGGATCGCCGCGAGCACATGCGGGACACGGTCGAGCCCGCGCTCGTGGCCGGCCGGATCGTCCTATGCGACCGCTCCTATTTCAGTACGGTCGCCTATCAAGGCGCGCGCGGATTCGACCCGGCGAAGCTGCTCGCCGACAGTCAGGCGGAGTTCGGCCGGCCGGATCGGATGCTCTTTTTCGACATCGATCCGGAGGAGGGACTCGCGCGGGTCGCGGCCCGCGGCGGCCCCCACGAGCCGGCCTTCGAGGAGCTGAACTATCTCGAGCAGGTCGCGGAGATCTTCCGCTCGCTGCAGGTCGCGGAGCGGGTTCGCATCGATGCGGCGCGGGACGAGGAATCCATCGCCGAAGACGTGATGGCGGCGATCGACGAAGTACTGGAACGGGAAGACCCGAATCGAGAGGAGAAGGATTGATGGGGCGGCTATCCGGGAAGACGGCCATCGTGACCGGCGGCGCTCGCGGCCTCGGCGCGGCGACGGTTCGTTCGTTCATCGAAGAAGGCGCGAAGGTCGTCTTCGGCGACGTCCTGCGCGACGAAGGCGAGGACCTCGCGAAGGCGCTCGGCCCCGACGCGGCGTTCCTGCCGATGGACGTTCGCCAGGAAGCGGATTGGCAGCGCGCGATCGAACGCGCGGCGGCTTTCGGCCCGCTCGGCATCCTCGTGAACAACGCCGCCGTGGTCCACATGGCGAGCCTCCTCGACACGACGAACGACGACTACAAGCGCGTCTTCGAGATCAACCAGTTCGGCACCTTCCTCGGCATTCGCTCGGCGATCGTGCCGATGAAGGCGGCGGGCGGCGGCTCGATCATCAACGTCTCGTCGATCGACGGCCTGCATTCCTCGGCCGGCCTCTCCGCCTACTCCTCGACCAAATGGGCCGTCCGCGGGCTCACGAAGAATGCCGCGATCGAGCTCGGCCCCTACGGCATCCGCGTCAACAGCGTCCATCCCGGCGGCATGTACACCGCGATGGGCGGCTCGGAACGCAGCAGCGTCGAAGAGCTGAACCGCGACGTGTACGCCAACTTCGCGATCCCCCGAGTGGGGATGCCGGAGGAGGTGGCCCGGGTCATCCTCTTCCTCGCGACCGACGAGGGCAGCTACTGCACCGGCTCCGAGTTCGTGGCCGACGGCGGCTGGTTCGCCGGCATGCGCAACCCGCGCATGCCGACGTCTTAGGAGAGTTTCATGTCGGCAGCCCGCAACAAGCAGACGGCCCTCGAGTTCCTGA
>CAUJGH010000517.1 GCA_963169575.1 Myxococcota bacterium
GCATGATCGCCATCGGCTCCATGCGACGACGAAGCTGGTGCTCGCGTGCGTGTTCAACCCGCCTCTCCATGGCCGGGAAGTCCACGACCGCAGCGGCAGCTATCCGGCCGCCCCCGCCGCAGCGGGCGCCGACGCGTCGCATGGAGCCCCGATTTCGTCGGCTGCGTCGGCCCATCCGGAGGGCCCGTGAACGCCGAATACTATGCGAGTCGCTCCGCGCTGGCCGAGCCGTCGCGGCGTCGCAAGGAGCCGGTCGTCTGGTCGACCTGGCGGCCGGGAGCACCCCTGCGCATCGGTGAGAAGCTCGCCTTCGAGGAGAACGGCTACCTCGTGTTCCGCCGTCGGTTCTCGGCGAACGAGGTCGCTCGGCTGAGGGGCGAGGCCGACCGCCTGCGCGAGCACGCGGGGGAGCTCGTCGATCCGGAGACCGTCGTCCGCGAGCCGGAGGGCGACTCGGTCCGCTCGATCTTCGAGACCCATCGCCAGAGTGAAGTCTTTCGCGAGCTCGCGGCGGACATCCGGCTGCTCGACGTGGCGCGCTGGCTGCTCGGCGACGACGTCTACATCCATCAATCCCGGCTGAACTACAAGCCCGGCTTCGAAGGCGAAGCCTTTCCCTGGCATTCGGATTTCGAGACCTGGCACAGCGAGGACGGCATGCCGGGAATGCGCGCCGTCTCGGCGTCGATCCTGCTCGACGACAACACCGCCTGCAACGGCCCCCTGATGGTGATCCCCGGCTCGCATCTGCGTTTCTTTCCCTGCGCGGGCGAGACGCCGGAGGAACACTATCGCGAGTCGCTCCGGCGCCAGCGCTACGGTGTGCCCGATCCGGATCTGCTGACGGAGCTCGCCCGGACCTACGGGATCGAGGCCCTGACGGGCGAGGCCGGGACGGTCGTCTTCTTCGACTGCAACCTGCTCCACGCCTCGGCCGGCAACATCACGCCGCTGCCGCGCTCGAATCTCTTCCTCGTCTACAACGCGCTCTCGAATCGGCTGGGCGATCCGCAGGACGGATTGCGCCCCCGACCCGAATTCCTCGCCAGCCGCCGGTTCGAGCCCCTCGAGTGATGACGCTCCTGGTCTTCCTCGGGCTGATGGGGATCTTCCTCGCGATCGGCATCGCGTCGGTCCGCCTGAGCCGGGGGACGGTCGACGACTACTATGTCGCCAGCCGATCGGTCGGTCCGGCCCTGACGGGTCTGTCGGCGGTCGCGACCAACAACAGCGGCTACATGTTCATCGGCGTGATCGGATTCACGTACACGAACGGCCTCGCCGCCTTCTGGCTGATGTTCGGCTGGATCCTGGGCGATTTTCTGGCGTCGCTCGCGGTGCATGCGCGCCTGCGCCGGGCGACCGGACTCGCCGAGGAGCCGTCCTACGTCGGCGCGCTCTCGCGCTGGATGGGGAACGTCGATTTCACGGTCTGGCGACGGATCGCTTCCCTGACCTCGCTCGTCTTCCTCGGCGTCTACGCGGCGGCCCAGATCAAGGCAGGGTCGAAGGCGCTCCACGGCGTGCTCGGCTGGGATCCCGCCCTCGGTGCCGTGCTGGTCGCCGTGGTCGTGCTCGTCTACAGCACCGCCGGCGGCATCCGCGCTTCGATCTGGACGGACGCCGCGCAGTCGTTCGTGATGCTGGGCGCCATGGGGATCCTCTGCTTCGCGGCGGTCGATGCGCGGGGCGGAATCGGCGAGGTCATCGGCCAGATGCGCGAGATCCCGGGCTTCCTCGATTGGATGCCGCGCGATCTGCTCCTGCCCGGCGCGCCGGGCCTGCTGCTCGTCATCCTGGGCTGGCTCTTCGCGGGCCTCAGCGTGATCGGTCAGCCGCACGTCATGGTGCGCTTCATGGCGCTCGACGACGAGCGACATCTGCGCGCCGCGCGCGCCTGGTACTACAGCTATTTCATCGCGTTCTATGCGCTCGCCACCGCGGTCGGGATGCTGGCGCGGCTCGAGCTCCCCGAGCTCGCCTCGCTCGATCCGGAGCTGGCGTTGCCGACGATGTCGGTCGCGCTGCTGCACCCGGCGATGGTCGGCGTCCTGCTCGCGGGCATCTTCGCGGCCACGATGTCGACGGCGGACTCCCTCGTGCTCGCGTGTTCCGCGACCTTGACGAGTGATCTGCCGAAGTCGCCCTGGAGCCGGCCCTGGCAGGCGAAGCTCGCGACCGCGGCGACGGCGGGATTCGCGCTCGCGATCGCGCTCTCGGGCAGTCGCAGCGTCTTCGAGCTGGTCGTCCTCGCCTGGTCGACGCTGGCGTGCGCGTTCGCACCGATGCTGATCGTCTTCGCGCTGGGACGCCGGATCGACGAGCGGACCGCGCTCGCGATGCTGGTCGGCGCGGTCGCTGTCGCGCTCGTCTGGCGCTGGGTCGGATGGCACGACGCCGTCTACGAAGGGTTGCCGGGAATCCTGACCGGTACGGCGATCGGTCTGGCCGGCGCCGGTCGACTCGCGCGGCGCGCGCTCAGTCTCCCGCCGCCTTCGTCTTCAGCTCCCTCGCGTGTTCGGTCATGAACGCGCGGATCTCGGGCTCCATCCCGAGGATGCGCTCCCATTCCTCCTTGTAGAAGGTGACCGGGAAGCGGCGGATCCCGTAGAGCGAGACGCCTCCCTTCTCGCTCACCTGAAGGCGCAGCCCACGCCGTCCCTGATTCTTCAGGGCCTCGTTCTCGGCGCGCAGCCGCTCGAGCTCCCGGCGCAGCTCGTCGTCTTGTTCGGTCATCTTCGCTTCCTCCCTCGAGCAGCGCAGCGTAGCGGCTGGTGCGATTGCCGGATGCCGGCCGCCCTGCAAATGTCGGGAACAGGCGGGGCATGCCTGCACCGCCAGGCGAAGGAGAGGACGTCCATGACGAGCTTCGAGATCGATTCGATCGGCCGCGTCGAAGCGGCGCGGCAGGAGGCGCTGGACGACGATTGGGGCGGGTCCCAGGCCGTGATCGTCCTCGATCCGCGCTTCGAGGAGGATGCGCTCGCCGGCCTCGAAGCGTTCTCGCATGTCGAGGTGCTCTTCGTCTTCGACAAGGTCGATCCGGCGAAGATCGTCTCGGGCGCGCGGCATCCGCGCAACAACGCCGCCTGGCCCGCGGTCGGGATCTTCGCCCAGCGTGGGAAGAACCGGCCGAACCGGCTCGGCAGCACGATCTGCCGGATCGTGCGCCGCGACGGGCGCCGGCTCGTCGTCGCCGAGCTCGATGCGATCGACGGGACGCCG
>CAUJGH010000518.1 GCA_963169575.1 Myxococcota bacterium
AGAGTCGATGTTCACCTTGTCGACGCGCTCGTGAGCTGCAGCGACGACCGCGGGGAAGTCGATTACGCGCAGATAGTGGTTGGTCGGCGATTCGGTGAAGAAGAGCTTCGTCTCGGGGCGGATCGCGGCCTCGAAGGCGGCGAGGTTGCCGGGCTCGATCACGGTCGTCTCGACGCCCATGCGCGAGAGGAACTGGTTGATGAACTGGCGCGTGCGGCGATAGCAATCGCTCGTCACGATCAGATGACTGCCCTGCGGCAGCAGCGCCATGAAGGTCGTCGTCGCGGCACACATGCCCGACGCGAAGAGGATCGATTCCTCGCCGCCTTCGAGGGCCGAGACCTTGCGTTCGACGGCCCGCCAGGTCGGGTTGCCGTAGCGACCGTATTCCTCGCGCTGGCTCTTGCCCTCTTGATAGTCGGTGACTTCCTTCGAGTTTCGGAACCAGAAGGTCGAGGTCTGGTAGATGGGCGTCGTGATCGCGTTGGCTTCCTGCTGGCGCAGCTCGCCTGCATGGACGGAGCTCGTTGCGCTCCCACGATCGGTCGGTTCCTTCGGCAGCTCGGACATGGATCCTCCCCGCGCGCGCCGGGGGCGCGTGCAGACGACAGGGTGGACGGGCGCTCGGCCTGGCGCTCGGCGCCGTCACGACGAATCGGAATGCGGACCTTCGGATGGCCCTCGAGGATCCACCCTACGACGAGTCGCCGGCAAGGCGGCCGATCGCAGCAGTAGCTTCGAGAGCAGACACTCACGGGGGCACTTAGCAACTCGGCGGGAGCCCCGGCTGCGCTGCGCGGCCATGGGCGGGTCCGAGGGTCTGCAAGCGCCTGAAATCAACCCCTTGCGTTCGAACCTGGAGCCGCAACCCTACGGCCGATGTCGGATGTCGTCAACCGGGGACGCCATGTCCTCGTCTTCTGTGCCTCGAGCGGGAGCTGCGCCCCCGCATTCCATTCGGCAGCGGCCGCGCTCGGCCGCGCGCTCGCGCGCGCCGGCGACACGGTCGTGTACGGCGGCGGGGCGGTCGGCTCGATGGGCGCGCTCGCGAATGCGGCGCTCGCGGAAGGCGGGCGGGTCGTCGGGATCATCCCGCGCTTCATGCGCGAACGGGAATGGGCGCATACGGGGATCAGCGAGCTGCGCCTCGTCGACGACATGCAGCAGCGCAAGCGCGAGATGCTGGCGATCGCCGACGCGATCGTCACGCTGCCTGGCGGCTCGGGGACCTTCGAGGAACTCTTCGAGGCCCTGACCTCGAAGCGGCTCGGCCTCTTCTGCAAGCCGATCGTGATCCTGAACCAGTCGGGCTTCTACGATCCGCTCTTCGCGCTCCTGAAGAGCAGCGTGAGCGAGCGCTTCATGAGCGAGGAGCACCTCGAGATGTGGCACGCCGTCGACGACGTCGACCACGTCCTGCCGGCGATCGCGGCGGCATCGCCCTGGCCCGAGGACGCGCTCCGATTCGCGACGCGATGAATCGCACGGGACGCGCGCTGATCGACGAGCTGGTGCGCGCCTATCCGTTCCCCGATCCGCGGCGCGCGGATCGGCGCGGGCTGCTCGCCTACGGCGGGGACCTCGCCCCCGAGCGGCTGCTCGCCGCGTATGCGCAGGGTGTCTTTCCCTGGTACGACGACGAGCCGATCCTCTGGTATTCGCCCGATCCGCGCTTGGTCTTGCGGCCGGGCGAGCTGCACGTCGGTCGCAGTCTGCGCAAGCGGATGCGCGCGCGGCCGTTCGAGCTGTCCATGGATCTCGCTTTCGACGCGGTGATCCGGGCCTGCGCCGACGCGAAGCGGCCGGGGCAGCCGGGAACCTGGATCGGGCGAGACATGATCGAGGCCTACGGCCGATTGCATGGCCTCGGCTTCGCGCATTCCGTCGAGGCCTGGGAACGGGACGAAGCGGGAGAGCGGCGGCTCGTCGGCGGTCTCTATGGGGTCTCGCTCGGCCGCGCGTTCTTCGGGGAGTCGATGTTCGCGAAGGTCGAGGATGCTTCGAAGATCGCCTTCGTCGCGCTCGTGCATCAGGTCGAGGGCTGGGGCTTCGACTTCGTGGACTGTCAGGTCCATACGCCGCATCTCGCGCGCTTCGGAGCGACCGAATGGCGGCGAAGCACCTTCCTGCGCGCGCTCGCATCGGCGCTCGAAGGCGAGACGCGCCGAGGTTCCTGGGTGTTTTCGGACGACCGCTAGGCGGGCCCTCGAGACGGACGGTCGCGCCCGAGACCGCAGCCGCCCGGAGCGGATGGGCACGGAGCCCTGCGCCGGCGGGGGGCGCGCGATCCGTCGCCTCTCGTCTTCCGCCTTCGCCGGCCTCTGACCCGCCCCCGTACGGTCGGCCCTCTTCAATGAGACAAAAAATGCATTTTTACGGTCTATTCATGGCATCCAGGCCGTTCTGCACGGCCTGGCAGTCGGATTTTTTTGCCTGGGATGGTTGACGAATCTTTTAAATGGGAAAAACTTCACAAAAAATGATGCCGGCCCGCCGATGAAGCAGGTGCCAATCCGGCAGCACGAAAAAACGAAGGATGGACCCATGACTGCACGACGTTTCCTCTCCACGGCCCTCGGCCTCGCAATCCTGGTCGGGACGGCGGTTCCCACCACCGCTTTCGCGAAGGACGACCGCACCCGCGTCTCCCTCATCAACACCGGCGAAGATTCCAACGCCAGCGGCAAGGCGGAATACCGGGTCAAGAAGCGCGATCGCCTGCGGTTCAAGGTCGAGGCCGAGGATCTCGATCCCGCCAACTACGACGTCGTCGTCGGCGGCATCGTCCAGGGCGTCCTCAACGTCCAGCAGCTCGCCGACGGTCGCGTCGAAGGCGAGATCGAGTTCGACACGAAGACCGAGCCCGGCAAGCAGCCGCTCGACTTCGATCCCCGCGGCCAGCTCGTGACCGTCGAGCGCGCCGGCGTCATCTACCTGCAGGTCGTCTTCCCGGCCGATGGCGGGACGGTGGGCGGCGGTGGCAGCGGCGGTGGCAGCGGCAGCTGCGACGATTGATTCGAGCATCTGCTCGCCCCGGAGTGGGGCCTCGATGCCGGGGCGGTCTGCGAAGGCAGGCCGCCCCGTCTCGTCTCGCTGCAGCGGTCCGGCTTCCGCTCCCGGATCAGTGCAAGATGGTCTGACCGCCGTCGACCATCATCGTCATGCCCGTGATGAAGTCGGAATCCGGGCCCGCCAGGAACGCGACGGCCCGCCCGATGTCCTTCTCGGGATGCCCGAAATGGGCGAGCGGAATCGACTCGATCATGACCTTCGCGAGCTCCGGATTGTTCGCGCTCCATTCCTTCATGCTCGGCGTCTCGGCCAGCGGACAGATCACGTTCACGTGGATCTTGTGCTTGCCCCACTCGTGGGCGGCGACCTTCGTGAGCGCGCGGATCCCCTCCTTCGCTGCGGCATACGACGCCCAGCCCGCATAGCCGACGAGCCCGGCCGCCGACGCGATGTTGATGATCTTTCCGCCGCGCCGGCGCAGATGCGGGAAGCAGGCCTGCATGCAGTGGAACGTGCCCATCAGGCCCGAGCCGAGCACGACCTCCATGTCGTCGACGCTCGTCCGCTCGAACTCGACCTGTTGGCGCTGGATCTGGGCGTTGTTGACGAGGATGTCGATCGAACCGAACGCAGCGGCGGCCGCAGCGACCCCGCGCTCGACCTGATCCCGTCGTTGGACGTCCATCGCCACGGCAATCGCGCGCATGCCGAGCGCCTCGACCTCACGGACCGTGCGCTGACCGCTCTCCGGGTCGAGTTCGGCGACCACGATCGACGCCCCGTCTCGAGCCAGCTCCAGCGCGATACCTCGTCCGATCCCGCGACCCGCGCCGGTCACGAAAGCCACCTTGCCCGTCAACTTGTCCATGTACCCCTCCTCGCGACGATGAATCGCTCCCGATAGTCGGCGAAGCGCCGCTCGAGATCCTCACGCGACAGCCCGAACGTCTCGAAGTCGTAACGATGGGACGGACGCTTCTCTCTCGCGTTCTCGATCAGCCAGAGCTCGAGGCCTGCGCGCGTCTCGGGCAGCCAAGGAGTCCCGAGCCAGGCGTAGAGCCGCTCGATCGGCGCGATCGGATCGCGCTCCATGTCCTCGAACCAGACGTCGAAGACGCCGCCCCGATCTTCCGCCTCGCGCAGACGCCGATGGGCGAGGAACCGCCCGAGATCGAGCTCGAGCCGATCGCGACATTGCCGCCCGACGGACGCGAGGTCGACGTCGTCCGACGTGATCTGCCAGAGCGTCGAGTACATGCTCGCCGCCGACGGAACCGCCGCGAGCGGATCGCGATGGGTCTGGACGATCCGCGCGTCGGGGAATACCCGACAGAACGAATCGATGAAGCCCAGATGCTGGGGCGTCTTCAGGATCCAGCGCGTTCCCTGCTCGCCCCGCTCCCGTTTCTGCCACTGCAGCACCCTCAGCATCCGTGCGAGGAACTGATAGGCCGGCGTCACGTCCTGATGCTGCATCCAGTCCCGATACGACGGGACGTGGAGGCTCGACTCGGGCACGTACGACAAGAAGGCGTGTTCGCAGAGCAGAGCGTCCTCGTCGGGGCCGAGGGGATCCCATGGATGGATCGCCTTCATCTGCGGCGCCGCCGTCAGGACCTGCCGAACCTCCTCGCGCGCTTCGTCGATCCGCGGATCGTGGCGGCGCCAATCCGTACCCGGGATCGGGACCGGACTCCGGTTCTCCCACCACAGCACGGCCTGGTGGCGCGGATCGACGGCCAGCATGCGGTGCAGGCGGGTCGTGCCCGAGCGGGTCGGGCCGACGATCACGAGCGGCGCCTCGAGCCGCTCCGCTTCGATTTCGGGATGCCGCGCGATGAAGGCCTCGGCCGAGAGGCGCGTCACGAGGCTGCCGATGATCCGTTCGCGCTGCGCGGCACGCCCCGCCGGCGTGAGTCGTGCCTCGCTCCCGAGCGCATACAGCAGCCGCTCCATCGGCTCGCGAAAACGCGGGTCGCCGAACTCGTCGAGGCCGGTCCGTCGCCGAGCTTCTTCGAGCAGCCTCTCCGGCTCGAAGTCCGGCTCGAAGCCGCGCGCGGGCGGCGCTTCGGAGGCGGGTCCTTCGGTGCTCATGCGACGCGCGTGGCCGGCGCCGGGCGTTCGAACCGATAGTCGGCGAGCGGGAAGAATCGGCTGTTCAGCCAGTGCTCGAAGCCCGTCACGGGCCGCAGGCCGGGCGCGTCGCCATGCGCGTCGACGTAGTAGCTGTTCGAGCCGGCGCAGTTCCCACCCGCGAAGACGGTCCGCTCCGCGCGCCGGAGGATCTTCGCGAGATCGCGGTCGTGGGCCGCCTGCTCGACCTCGACGTAGTCGGTTCCGCGGCGCCGCGCCTCGCGCAGGCAGCGCGTCATGTGCTTGCTCTCGACGTCGATCATCGTGAAGTACGACAGACCCGCGGTCGAGTAGGGGCCCATGAAGAGGAAGAGATTGGGAAAGCCCGGCACGCTGGCGCCTTCGTAGGCCTGGAAACGCTGCTTCTCCCAGAGCTCGCCGAGATTCCGGCCGCCGCGGCCGATGATTTCGTAGCCGGGAACGCAGCGGCGATTGAAGACCTGATAGCCGGTCGCGCAGACGAGCGTGTCGATCGGCCGCTCCTGGCCGTCGGTCGTCACGATGGCCTTCGGCTTCACGCGCTCGATCGGCTGCGTGACCAGGTCGACGTTCGAGCGATTCAGGGTCGCGTAGAACGCATTCGAGAAGCTCGGCCGCTTGCAGAAATAGGCGTAATCCGGGATCAGCTTCTCCTGCAGCGCAGGATCGCGGATCTCGCTCCGGATGAACTCGACCAGTCGCTTCTCGATGGCGCGGAAGATGCCGGGGAAGCGGGTGTAGCGGATGAAGCCGAGGCCGAAGACGACCTCGACGACGAGGTTCGCGGCCCAGCGCATCAGGCGCTGGACGAAGGGCACGCGCCGGAGCAGGCGCTGGAATCCGGGCGAGAGCTTCGGATTCGGCTTCGGCATCAGCCAGATCGGCGTCCGCTGGTAGACGTCGAGCTGTGCGACGCGGTCGGCGATGGCGGGCACGACCTGGATCGACGTCGCGCCCGTTCCGATCACGGCGACGCGCTTGCCCTGGAGATCGTAGTCGTGGTCCCAGCGCGCGGTGTGGATGATCTTCCCCTCGAAGCCGCCGATGCCTTCGATGTCGGGCATCTTCGGAACGACGAGGAGGCCCGTCGCGTTGACGAGGTAGCGCGAGGAGAGCGTCTCGCCGCTCTCGAGCTGGATGCGCCAGCAATTCTCCGCCTCGTCGTATTCGGCCTTCGCGACCGCTGCATCGCAGCGGATGCGCGGAGAGATGCCGTACTTCTCGGCACAGTGAAGCGTGTAGTCCCGATATTCGTCGCCCGTCGGATAGAGCTGGCTCCAGCTCCAGCGGGGCTCGAAGGGATAGCAATAAACGAAGAAGGGCATGTCGATCTCGAGGCCGGGATAGGCGTGCTGCACCCAGGTCCCGCCGAAGGACTTCTCCCGCTCGAGCAGGACGAAATCCTCGATGCCCATCTTCCGCAGCGCGATCCCCGCGCCGATCCCGGAGAACCCGGAGCCGACGATGATCACCTCATGGTCGATCTCGGCCGACATGACGCTCCTTCCAGCTCATTTCTTCGCGCGAGCGGGTCGCGGATACGAGGGCGGGCCGATCGTCGGGCGCGGGAAGGGACCCGTATGCCACTGCTTCGAGGTCTTGCGATGGATGACCTTCCAATCGTCGCCGACGCGCACGACCTCGTCCTGGTAGCGGAGCGCGAGAACGAGATGATCGATCGGGCTGTCGTCGGCCTCCATGTGGTGGCCGAGGACCCAGGATTCGACGAAGCCCCGATCGCCGTCGATCTCGACGTATTGGTTCCCGACGAAATGCATCGTCGCGTCCCACTGGTACATCGCCTCCTCGAGTCCGCCGAGGTATTCCTCGAGCCCGCCACTCTCGAGCGTCCCGTCGACGACGCAATCGGGATGGAAGATCGACCGCACGAGATCGAAGTCGACGGAGTCGACGCCGTACGCATAACGCCGATAGAGGTTCTTGATCAGCTCGCGATCGCGCAGCCAGCGCACGTTCGCCTCGAGGTCCGCGAGGGGCGGCGGCGCCGTCTCCCGGAATCGCATGATGCGCCGCTTCTCGTTCTTCTCCGGCATGGTGCTTCGTCGCTCCCGTCTTCGGTTCGCCTCGGCCAGCCGTCACTCTACGCGATCCGGAGCGGCGCGCGCCTCCTCTCGCTACGGCGAGGAGGAGCGACGCCGCAGAGGGCCCGCCGTCGCAAGGCCGAGACCGAGGCGATGGCTTCACGGTCTCTCAGGGCGTGTACCAGATCGGTGAGGTATAGGCGCGGTCCTGGAGCGCCATCGGGGAGGCCGCGTCGACTTCGGTTCCGAGGCGGACGGCGTCGTAATCGGTCCAGCGCGGGGTCGGAATTTCGACGACGCGGGCATAGTAGAAGGCGTGCTCGCGGCGATCGAAGTCGGGATCCTCCCAGTAGGCGAAGAGCTCGGCATCGCCGACGGCATTCGCATAGGTCGCGGTCGCGAGATCGACCGTCGAGCCGGTCTTCTCGGCGATTGCGACGTCGTAGACCTTCTCCTTCAGGTCGCCGCGCTTCGTTCGCCAGCCCTTCACGATCTGGACGCGCTCGAGGTTCGCGCCGATCGGATCCTTGCTCGCCATCACGAGAAAGCGCGGCGCGCCGTCCTTGCGTCCGCGGGCGGGCAGCTCGCCGCCCATCGGAACGCCGCCGCGGTAGCCGCGAACGACCACGTCGGGCCGCGTCACGTCGTCGGCCGCATAGCCCCAGCCGCCGAAGAAGCGCACCTGCATGCGCGGGCCCGTCGAGGCATAGACCTCCTTGCGCCGCATGGCGTCGAAGATCGCCTCGCGCGAGTTCTCGGTCGCCCAGACCGCGGCGTAGCCCGCCGCGACCTGCTGCCAGGCCATGATGTCGAGGGAGCGGTCCTTCGACGAGGGCAGGAACGTCATGTTCGTGCGCGGCCGGCCGGGCTCGACGCCGACGGCCTTGCCCCAGAAATTGTCCTCGGCGCCGGTCGCGAGGGAGGTATGGGCGTCGGTGCTCCCGATCATGCCGAACTGGAAGGGATTGACGCCGAGCTTCGCGCCCTGCTCGAGGCCGAGCTGCAGCGCCGAGCGCGCGTACTCGAAGCGGAGCATCCAGGGCTCCTTGGGGAGCGTGCTCGCGACGTTGAGGTTGCCCTTGTCCCAGGTCTCGAAGTCGGCGAGCTCGTCGTCGGGCGAGAGCAGCGGATGTGTCTCGCCGTCGCCCTTGATCTGCGTCACCTCGACGAGCGGCTCCCAGCGCGCGCGGGTCTCGGCGTAGCGCCGGTCGAACGGCTTCCCCGCCGAATCCTCGACGGCGAACATCCGCCCGTTCGAGAGGTTCGCGTTATGGGGGATCGCGAGCACACGGCCGCCGGTCGTCTTTTCATAGCGTTCGAGGAAGGCCCAGAGGTCCTCGGGGCGATCGCCGTCGAAGGCCGAGACCGGCGTCAGGCGCGAGGCCTTTTCGGCACCGTCGGCATAGACGACGACGCGATGGAGATTGTCCCCGTCCGGCATCGACGTCCATTCGTATCCGATCAGCGCGCTGAAGACGCCCGGGCGATCGTGCTGATCGGCGAGCTGCGTGATCTCGTCCCAGACGCTCTGCTTCAGCGCGGCGTTGTCGAGCAGGGGCCGGTTCGTCACGAGCGACTGGATCAGATCGGCCATCGCCTGGCCGCCGCGCTGATCCTCGTCGGAGAGCGAATCGAAGAGCTTGCGGCCGGCCGGATCGGAGAGCACGAGCGGGTCCTTCGCGCGCAGCCGCGGCAGGACGCCCATGTACTCCGCATGGTCGGAGACGACGAGGAAATCGAGGGGCCGGTCGAGGCGGACGGGCTGACCGGTATTCGAGACGACGACCTCGCCCTTCGCGAAGCGATAGGCGTCGCCGGGGCCGAGGCGGGTATTGCCCATCGAGTTCGCGTCCATGCTGAATGCGCTGTGGACGTGGGTGTCGCCCCAGAGAAGCTCGCTCGGATGGGATTGCCCGGCGAATGGCGAGTAGGGCGCCTTCGCCGTCCCGTTTTTTTCGTCGTCGGCGCGCGCCGAGGCGGGCGCGATCGCAGCCAGCAGAGCGGCAGCGACGAGTGCGGCGCGTGCGGCGTGCGCGCCGCCCCGCGACGATCGCCGCCGCGGAGCCTGCGGAGAGCTCGACGAGCGCCCGGACGAAGCCGGTGAAGATGCGGAGGCGTCGAGATCGAGCTCGGTTCGATTCGGGCGCATGCGTCGGATACCTCTCGGGTCGGAAGGTGCTGGCAGGATCGCGGGGCGTCGCCGGCACGCGCTGCGCGGCGGCGTCTCAAACGTTCGCAGACGAAGGCCGCCTCAGGCGTCGCGCGAGCATAAGAAAGCAGAGGGTGGCGAGCCACGGCACGACACCGACGATCGCGAGCGAATAGCGCACCGCTTGGTCGCCGTAGACGCTCTCGAGCCGCACGTTGAGATCGCCGACCACGAACGGGCCGATCCCCAGCCCGACGAAGTTCGCGATCATGCTCCAGGTCGCTGCCGAGACCGCGCGGGCGCTCGGCGGGACGAGGCTCTGCGCCGTCGCCATCGTCGCCGGCGACCATCCCGGCGCGACGAGCGAGGCGCCGAACGAGAACAGGAACCCGACGGGAACGCCGAGCAGGCGCGCATCCGGCGGCGCGAAATAGAAGCCGAGACAGAGCGGCACGAGCAGGAAGCAGGTCGCTGCCGGAAACCAGCCGAACCAGCGCGGATCGCGGCGGCCGAGGCGGTCGGTGAGCGCGCCGCAGGCGAAGACGCCGACGATGCCGGGGACGGCGGTGATGAAGAGATAGACGAGTCCCGCTTCGGCGGCGCCCAAGTCGTAGACGCGGCGCAGGAAGGTCGGCTCCCAGAGATTACGGCCGAGGGAGACGACGTTGGCGAAGGTCGCGCCGAGGGTGAGGGCGACGAAGGCGGGCATGCGCAGGAGGGCGAGCAGGACGGCGGGGAGTCCGCGGCCGGTGAATGCGTCGGGGCCGGGGAGATCGGCGGCCCGGCGCGGCGGGTCGACGACCGTCGCCCCGAAGAGCAGCGCCGTCGCGACCCCCGGCAGGCCGACGCTGATCAGGGCCCAGCGCCAACCGAGGGCTTCACTCGCCCAGCCGCCGTAGAGGATGCCTCCGCCGAGACCGACGAGCGAACCGACACTCAAGAGCGACATCGCGCGCGCGCGCCGATGCGGGGCGACGTAGTCGACGACGAGGGCATGGCTCGCCGGGCTCCCGCCGGCCTCGCCGACGCCGACGCCCATGCGCGCGAGCAGGATCTGGACGTAGCTCTGGGCGAGACCGGTCAGCGCCGTCATCGCACTCCAGATGAAGAGCGCGATCGAGATGGTCCAGGTCCGCGAATGACGATCGGCGACGAAGGCGAGGGGGATGCCGGCGAAGAGATAGGTGGCCGAGAAAGCGAGACCCATCACGATGCCCATCTGGCGATCGTCGAGCAGGAGGTCGCGCCGGATGTCCTCGGCGAGCACCGAGACGATGGTCCGATCGCAGACGTTGAAGACCGAGACGAGAAAGAGCAGGCCGAGGACCCAGCGGACCGAGCGTTCGCCGCGCACCGGCTCAGAACTCGACGGGCAGCTGCAGGTGCTCCGCGTAGATCCGGTCGCGGTGTTCGAGGAGTGCGGGATCGAGGGCGGCCGCGATCTCGGGCGGGAGCGCCTCGTACGAGGCGCGCATCGGCGCCGGCATCGGGCAGAGCGCGTGCGACATCGGCTTCAGCATGGCGGCGAAGGTCGACCAGTAGATGTCGGGCGCCGAGAGCTGGCGGCCGACGAGGTATTCGCTGCCCTTCTTCTTCTGCGCCGCGAGCTGTTCCGAGAAGAGGCGCAGGATCTGGCGGACGCGCTCGCTCGAGCGAAGCGCCGCTTCGCGGCTGTAGCCGTAGCGGCGGCCGATGACGCGGGCGGTCTCGAGGGCGGGATGGGTCTCCGCGTCGGGCAGGGAGAGCATGCCGTGCATCATCTGCAGACGACGATGCCAGCCGAGGCCGTCCTCGCCGCAGATCTCGAAACCGAGTCCGAAGGCGAGGGCACGCTCGTGGGGATCGTCCGGAAGCAGCGAAGGCGAGGGCGCGAGGCGTTCGGCGAGGAGCAGGATCTCCGCCCATCCGGTGCGCGCGGGCTCGTCGTCCTGCACGGCCTGCGGCGCGTTCGCATGGCCGGTCCAGGCGACCAGCGCCGGATCGGCCTCGCCCGCGGTCTGGCGGACCGGGAGGTACGCGATGCCCTTCACGAAGAAGATCGATTTCGCAGCCTCGCCCCAGGGCCCCGGCACGCCCGCGGTCAAGACGAGGCGAAGGCCCGATCGGTTGCGTGCGACTTCGGGTTCCAGGTATTCCATCGTGGGCTCCTCGGCGGATCGGCGCCGCGCGGCGCGCGCCGCCCGGTCGTCGCTCGGCTCGTCAATGCGTTCGAAGTTGGGACGGTCGGCTGGAGAGTTCGCCCTCCGCGATCAGATCGATCGGATCGCAGTCGAGGCCTCCGGCCAGCAGCAGCACCTGCTCGTAGGGAATCCGTTCGCCGCGCTCCTCGATCGACTGGATCTGGCTCGGCGAAAGCGTTCGCTTGAGACCCGTCGACGCGAAGCTCGCGCTCTCGATCGCGACGACGAGATCCCGCGAGGACCAGCCGAGGGCATGCCGCCGCCGACGCACCGAAAGGCCATCGAGCAGGACGAGATCGCTTCGGCGGGCTTCGGATCGGGCGCGGGCGGGCAAGCTCTCTCCTGATCGGGACGTCGATGCGGGCGGCCGCCGGGAGCGGGGATCATGCCGCGCCCGCGCGGCGCGCGCAGGGGGCCCGGGCAGCCGGGGCGCGTGTAGACTAGACGCGTGGCTCCGCAGGCATCTCTCGAGATCTTCGAACGCGCCGCCCGGGCGCACGGCCGCATCCTGCGCGTCGAGGCGGATCGGGGCGGCGCGACGGCGCGCGTCCTGGCGCTCACCTTCGACGTCGGACGGATCCTGCTGCGCTCCGACGGGAGCGAGGTCCGCGCCGAAGCGGTGGCGGATCGCGATGCGCTGCCGGCGGGCCTGGTCTGCCTCGACGAAGAAGAGCCGTGGTGGCGCGTGCTCGGTCAGCCGCTGACCGCGGCCTGGCCCGCGCGCGGCGGCGAGGCGACCGGCGGAGCGACGGGAGATGCACTGCCCGCCCTGAAGCTCCGCTTCCGCGAGAGCGATCGCAATCCGCGGATCGTCGCGCTGACGGCCGCGGGGCCGGCGCTGCGGGTGGCGCTCGAGGGCAATTGACGGAGCGGGGCTCCGGGAGGACGAGACGATGGCCGACGATTGCAAGGTCGAGAAGAGCGACGCGCAGTGGCGCGAGCAGCTCTCGGAGGAGGAGTTCCGCGTGACCCGCTGCTCGGCGACGGAGCGCGCGTTCACCGGCCGCTACTGGAACGAGAAGGCCGCCGGGACCTATCACTGCGTCTGCTGCGGTGCGCCGCTCTTCCGCTCGGAGTCGAAGTACGACTCGGGGACCGGCTGGCCGTCCTTCTTCGCGCCGATCGCGCCGGACGCCGTCGCCGACAAGACCGACGTGAGCCACGGGATGGTGAGAACCGAGTCCGTCTGCGCCCGCTGCGACGCGCATCTGGGCCACGTCTTCCCCGATGGCCCGAAGCCGACGGGGCTGCGGTATTGCATGAACTCCGCTTCGCTGCGTCTCGAGAAGGACGAGACCTGAGATGTCCGAGTCCGCCCTCGAGGCGCTCCGGATCAACGCGCGTCCGGGAACCCTGTTCGTCGCCGAGGACTCTCCGCCGCCGCGGATCCGGTACTTCGAATACGACGAGGACGTGCTCGAGGCGGGGGAGGTCGAGGATCCGGAAGAGCTTCGCTGTTATGCCGAGACGGAGCGTCCGACCTGGGTCGACATCCAGGGCTTCGGAGACGAGGCCTGCCTGCGCGAGGTCGGCGAGGTCTTCGGGATCCATTCGCTGGCGCTCGCGGACGCCGTCAACGTGCCCCAGCGCGCGAAGGCGCAGCGCTATCCCGATCATCTCCTGATCGTCATCCACGCGCCGCACGAATCCTTCGGTCAGGGCGAGCGGCTGCCGCAGGTCGCGATCCTGCTCGCCCGCGACTACATCGTCACGTTCCAGGAGCATCGCTACGGATTCTTCGACGACGTCCGGGAGCGGTTGGCCAATCCGCAGGGCCTGCTCCGCCGCTCGGGTCCCGCCTATCTCGCCTACGCCCTCGTCGACGCCCTGATCGATCAGTACTACCCGCTGATGGCGGAGCTCGCCGAGGAGCTCGATGCGATCGAGGAGGAGATCTTCGAGCGCGCCTCGCCCGAGCTCGTCGCCCGGCTCCACGAGCTGCAGCGCCGGACGACCCAGCTGCTGCGCATCCATCGCCCCCAGGTCGACGCCCTGCATCAGCTCGCGCGCATCGATTCGCCACTCGTCCCCGAGCCGATCCGGATCTACTTCGGCGACGTCGAGGACCATGCCCGCCAGATCCTCGGCAGCCTGGAGGCGGCGCGGGCCTCGGCGACCGACGCGATGGGGGCGATCCTCGCGCTGCTCGGCCATCGCCAGAACGAGGTCATGAAGGTCCTCACCCTGGTCGGCACGATCTTCATCCCCCTGACCTTCGTCGTCGGCATCTACGGCATGAACTTCGATTACATGCCCGAGCTGCGTCATCGCCTCGGCTATCCGGTCGTGATGGGGGCGATGGCGGTGCTCGCGGTCGTCATGGTCGTCTGGTTCCGGGTCCGGGGCTGGCTGGGCGGGCCGTCGGGCCGGTAGGGCGCGAGCGACGGGCTTGGGCCCGGCGGAGCTCTTTGCCGGAATCCGTCGACGAAGGCGCCTGCCCCCGCTGGCGCGACTGCGGCCGAACGGGAATTCTCTGGGGCGACCCCGACCAGACACGCTTCTCCCTGAGAGACCACGAACGATGGCGAAGACCGATCCCAAGAAGAACGCAGCCCAGAAGCCCGACGCGAGCAAGAAGAAGCTCGGCGCCGCCTGGATCCGCGATACCGAATCGACGATCGAAGAGCTGCGACATACGCGCGCCGAGATCCGTCGCCGGATTCGCGAACAGGACGACGATCTCGTCCAGGAGGCGGAGATTCTCTGGGAAGAGCAGGAGGAGCGCTGGCTGCGCCTCGAGGTCGGCCTGAACAAGGTCGCCGTTCAGACGGGGGACGAGGTCGCCCCGAACCTCGCCGCCGAGATCGAATCGCTGATGAACGAGCTCGAGGACAGCTACGAGGAGCTCGACGCGCTCGTCGATTGAGACGCTCGCGAGCGCGCGGCCTGCCTTCAACGCGGAGCCCGCTTCGAATCGCGGCCGAGCCCGCTTCGAATCCGGGCCGGGCCGGCTTGACGCGCGGCGATCGGCGCTGACGTGTCGCGGGGCGGGGGAGCGGGTCGCCGGGCTTTGGCCTGCAGGCTCGCTGCGCCGGGCGGGAGCAGTCGATCGATGAATCCGTACCAGGTCCTGGGGGTCGCGCGCGAAGCGGGCGCAGACGAGATCAAGAAGGTCTATCGCCGGCTCGCCCGCGAGACCCATCCCGATCTGAATCCCGGCGACGCGAAGGCCGAGGCGCGCTTCAAGGAGATCTCGGCCGCCTACGACGTGCTCTCCGATCCCGACAAGCGGCGGCAATTCGACGAGTTCGGCGAGGTCTCGCTCGAGGCCGGCTTCGACGCCGAGCGGGCGCGCGCCGCCCGCGATCGCTTCTCCTCGCGCTTCGGTGCCCCCGAGTCGGACGAGTTCGGCGAGGGCTTCGCGTTCGGCGGCATCGAGGATCTCCTGCGCGGGTTCGGGGCGCGCGGCGGCCCCCAGGCGGGCGCGCGTTTCCGGATGGACGGTCCCGACGTCGAGGCGTCCATGACGCTCGGATTCGTCGAAGCGGTGAAGGGCGGTGAGCGGCGTTTCTCGATCGCGCGCCCGCGGCGCGACGGCAGCCGGCTCGAGGAGGAGATCACGGTCCGGATCCCGCCCGGGGTCACCGACGGCGGCCGGCTTCGCATCCCGGGCAAGGGCGGCGAAGGCCTCGGGGGCGGCGAGCCCGGCGATCTCTGGATCCAGGTCCGCGTCGAGCCGCATCCGATCTTCCGGCGCGAAGGCCCCGACCTCGAATTCGAGCTCCCGATCACCCTCGCGGAGGCGATCGCCGGGGGCCGCGTCGAGGTCCCGACCCTCGAGGGCCGCGCGAGCGTCACGATTCCGCCCGGGACGAGCAGCGGCAGTCGGCTGCGGCTGCGCGGACAGGGCGTACCGGCCACGCGCAGCGCGCCCGCCGGCGATCTCTATGCGCGCATCAAGATCGTGGTTCCGAAGGACGCCGCCGAGAAGCTCGGCGACGCCCTCGGCGCACTCGCGCAGGACGATCCGAGGGGGGGGCTCTTCTCATGACGCGCGCCCGCCGCATCGAGATCCGCGAAGTCCTGATCCATCTCGGCGGCGACGAAGAGCTGCTCGCATCGCTGCGCGGCGAGGGCCTTTTCGAGTCGGATTTCGTCGATCCGCGGGAGGCCGACGAGCTCCGGATCGCGGCGTTGATGATGGAGGAGCTCGGCGTCAATCCCGCCGGAGTCCAGGTCGCGCTCCATCTGCGGCGACGCCTGCTCGCCCTCGAAGCGCGTGTCGCCGCGATCGCATCGACGCTCCACCAGGGCGAAGACGATCAGTAGCGGATCCGCCAGACGAGATCGGCGGAGTTCGTGCCCTGCGTCGTCGTCGAGCCGACGAGGCTCCAGCCCGGCAAGAACTCGTATTCGATCGAGAGCTCCTGTCCGCGCTCGCCGCTGAACTCCTGGCCGAGCGCGACGAAGATGTTGCGGCCGACGTAGGCGCCGACCCGGGCGCGGGCGCTCGAGAGCTCCTCGATCTGGAGGCCGAGGGCGTCGAGGCCGATCGCGCTCGCGACGGTGCGGCCGACGGCCGTGATGCCGAAGGCGCTCGCGATCTCTTCCGCGCGCTGGCCGACCGAGACCTGCTGCTCCTGGGAGAGCTCGGCGGCGGGGCGCCCGAAGAGCAGGACCGCGAGGATGTCCTCCTGCGACAGGCTGGGATCGGAAGAGAGCGTCAGCACGGGCTTCGTCGCCGTGCCCGACAGGCGCGCGTCGATCGTATGCGCGGGCGCGCGGTAGCGCGCGAGCAGATCGAGCTGGGGATCGATCTTCGCGCCGCCGACCAGCTCGAGGCCGCCTTCGATCAAGCGGAAGCGCCGATTCTGCAGATCGAAGAAGCCCTGCTGGGCATCGATCCGGCCTTCGAGCGAGAGCGGCTTGTCGCGCGCCTTGCGCGCCGCGATGCGGCCGTCGAGCAGGGCCTCGGCCTGCTCGTGCTTGATCCAGAGATCGCGGCCGACGTCGATGTCGACCTTGATCTCGAGCGCCTCGAAGGTCGAGAGCCAGTTCGAGGTCGGAGATTCGATCACGCCGCCGTTGCCCTCGGCGCCCTCGCCTTCGAAGACGATCGTCGGATCCCGGGGCGGCGGACCGCTCGAGAGGAAGTTGAGATTCGGGCGCAGGGTGCCTTCGATGATCTTGATGCGGCCTTCGACGCGGGGCTTTTCGAAGGTGCCGCCTGCACGCAGCTTGCCGGAGGCGATCAGGCGGTCGCGCTTCGTGTCGACGAGCGGCCAGCGCTTCAGCTCGATCTTCGTGACGTAGTCGCCGTTCGCGACGGGCGCGTCCGGCTGCTCTGCGGGCGGCGCTGTCTGGATCCAGCGCGTGAGGAAGGCGGGCAGCGGGCCCTCGCCTTCGGCGAGGAAGCGCGCGGTCTCTTCATGGCCGACGGCAGTGGCCGTCGCGCGCCGCACGAAGAAGCGGTCGGCGGAGATCTCGACCGCGAGCTCGCCGGCGACCACGGTGACGCCGGTCCGGGCGGGGCGGCCCGTGAGGTCGCTGGCATCGATGCGACCCGAAGGTCGCAGGGCATCGAGCGGGCCCTCGAGCGCGAGCGCGCAGCGACCGCGGCCCCCGAGCGCCGTGATCTGGTCTTCGACGAATCCCTGGAGCACCGCGAGATCGCCCGCCTCGCAGGTCGCCCGGGCGACCAGCTCGCCGATCGGCCGGGCGACGAAGCCCTCCTCCCACGCGAGCGAGAAGGGCAGGGTCGCGTCGGCGTCGAGGCGCAGATCGGGCGAGGCCGTAGCCGAGAGGCTCGCATGGGCGCGCCGAGCGGCGAACTCGAGCGTCGCTGCTGCGGTCTCGATCGGCTGCTCCGAGACGACGAGGCCACGAGGGACGAGCTGCGCATCGACGATGGGCGCCGCGCCGACGCCGCCGACCGCGAGATCGACGTCGAGCACGCCCCCGGAGAGGACCTCCGGCGAAATGAACGCCGGATACGCCCGCGCCCAGTCCGCGATCGGGAGCGCCCGGGCCTCGAGACGAAAATCCTGATTCCCGCGCCGTGCGATCCGGCCGTCGAGGGTGATCGATGCAGCGCCGCTCGAGAAGCGCGCGTCGCCGAAGGCGAGCGCATCGCGGGCGGCCGTGAGTTGCGCCGCGCGTTCGAGCGACCAGCGGCCGAGCGCCGTCTCGAGTCGCACCGTCTCGACGGTCGCGTCGAGCCGGCCCTTCGCGAAGCCGCCCCGCGCGACGAGCTCGAGTCTGGCTGCCGCCGTCTCGAAGGCAGCGAGCCGGAAATCGGCGAGCTCGAGTTCGGCCGCCAGCCGCGTGCGTCCAGGCGGACCGTCGATCGCGACGTCGCCGACGAGTCGCCCGCTCCCGTCCTGCCGCAGGAGGGCGAGCAGCGGACCGAGATCCCCGATCGCGACGCGCGCCGAGAGCGCCGCCGCGCCGCCGGAGCGCGTCGAAAGCCTGCCTTTCGCGTCGACGTGACCGATCGGGGAGTCGAGGACGAGTTCTTCGAGGTCGACGCTCCCGCCCGCGAGCTTCGCCTGCAGCTGGCCGCGCCGGAGCTCGATCTCGCCCACCGTCGATGCCTCGAGCTGGAGTGTCAGGGCACCTGCGAGGGTGCTGCGCTCGCGACCCCGCAGATCGAGGGTTCCGCGACCGCTGAGCGCGCTCGTCCATTCGGGATGGCCCGGGAAGGCGTGTGCCAGGTCGAAGCGCTTCGCCGTGAACTGGAGCTTCGCCTCGGGCCTCCCGACGAGGGAGACGAGTCCTTCGGCGGCGAGCTCGCCGTTCGCGCCGGATCGCAGGCGGGCGCCGAAAGTGCCCGCGCCGTTCGCGAGCTCGAGCTGGAGAGCGAAGCGGCCGGCGATCCCCGGATCGGGCGCGAAGCGCGCGAGATCGGCCGATTCGAGCCGCGCGGCGATCGACGAGCGGGCGAGGCCGAGCGACCGGGGGTCGCCGTGCAGATCGAAGGTCAGCTTCGTCCCGGGCCAGACGAGCTGGCCCGTCGCGTCGAGCGCGTGCTTGTCCCCGCCGAGGACGAAGTCCCCGCTCGCGGGCGCGAGGAAGGCGAGGGATTCTGCGAGCGCGGGATCGATGCGGGCGAGATCGCCCGGATGGAGCGAATCGATCGCGACGTCGAAGGCGAAGCGGCCCGTGAAGGGCACCTCGCCGGTGGCCACGAGCTTCGAGCGCCCGAGCGCGAGCGAGGCCTGCTCGACGTGCAGCCGGCGCTGCTGGAAATCGAGCCGGCCGTGGGCGGCGAGGCCGCCGAGCCGGATCGCGGGTCGCTCCTGCGCGGCGATCGTGAGGACGGCGTCCGAGACCGCCAGGGTCTCGACGACGATGGGCTGCGGCGTGTCCCGGGGCGGGCGATCGGGATCCGGCGCCGGGATCAGGGGAGCGAGCGCGTCGCGCCAATCCCAGCCGAGCGCCGCATGTTCGCGGAACACGATCTCGGGCGACTCGACGTCGACCCGCGTGATCTCGAGGCGGCCGAACAGGAGCGCGGACCATTCGACCTCCAGCGAGACCGAAGCGGCGCGCGCGATCTCCTCGTCGTGCCAGGCGAGGGCGACGTCGACGAAGCGCAGGCGGGAGAGGGGCGAGCCTTCGAGGCCGCCGATCGAGAGCTCGCCGGCCATGCGCTCGTCGAGCTCGGGCTCGAGACGCGCGAGCAGGCGCTGCCTGAAATCGGCGGTCGTCGTGTAGAGGACGAGCAGCGCCGGCACGAGCAGGGCGAGCAGGGCCAGCAGGGCGACGCCCCGTGCCAAACCGCCGACGACCGCTTTTAGGATCTTCGTGACCATCAGAAGAAGAACCCGATGTTGAAGTGGATCTGCCAGGGCGGCTCGCCGTCCTGGCGGTTGATCGGGAAGCCGGCGAACAGGCTGATCGGCCCGATCGGCGTCGAATAGCTGAGGCCGGGGCCGGCCGAATAGCGGAGTTCGTCGGGGACGAAATCGTAGCGATCGAGCGAGATCTGCCCGAAATCGAAGAACCCGACGACACCGATCTGTTTCCAGACCGGGATGCGCGCCTCGAATCCGCCCTCGATCAGCGAGCGCCCGCCGAGCGGATTGCCGTTCGAGGCGGTCGGCCCGAGCTGGCGTCGCCCGTAGCCTCGCACGCTGCCCTCGCCTCCGGCATAGAGGCGCTCGAAGATCGGAAGGCGTTCCTTGTCACCGAACGCCTGCGCAGCGCCCAGCTTCAGCCGACCGGCCACGACGGCGAAGTCGTAGACCGACTTGAAGACCGCCACCTCGCCCACGAGCTTGAAATAGTCGTAGGTCGCACCGATCAGCCGCGTCGAGTAGTCCCCTTCGAGACTCAGGGTGAAGCCGTTGCGCGGCTGGATGAGGTCGTCGACCCGCTTCCAGCTCAGCTGGATTTGCGGTCCGATCAGCTTGCCTTCGCTCCGGACGCCCCCGATCCGATCCCTCACCTCCTCCACGACGTCCCGGACCGTCGCCGTCTCGATGCGCAGGCCGGTCGTCAGCACGAGGCGGGGCGTGAAGCTGTGCTCGAAGGCCGGCACGCCCTGGATCGAGTTGCGCGTGAAGTTGGCTTCGTCCTGCTGGAAGAGGCTGAACTCGAACAGGCCGCGATTGTCGCGGTCGCCCAGATGGGGCTGGGCGAAGGAGGCCTCGGCGGCGCGGACCCGGCTCGAATAACGTCCGGAGAGCAGGAGCCGACGGCCACCGCCGAACCAGTTGCGGTTCTGCCAGCGGACCTGCGCGCGTGCCTGCTCCTCCGTGCTGTAGCCGCCGCCGACTCGGAGCTCGCGCGGCTTCTTCTCGCGCAGCACGATCGAGATCGTCGCCACGCCCGGGTCGGCCGGATCGGTCTGCCATTCGATCTGGATCGAGCTGAACAGATCGAGCTGCAGCAGGCGCCGGCGCGACTCCTCGATCGCGGAGAGGGAGAAGCGATCGCCGCTCTCGAAGGTGAGCTCGCGTTCGATGAGCGAGCGGGTGACCTTCTCGAGACCCGAGATCGAGACGTCGCCGATGCGGGCGGGGGGGCCGGGGACGATCTCGTAGCGGACGGTCACGCCTTCTCGATCGGGCCGGACCCGGGCGATCCTCTTCGTCTGGACGGAGGCGTGGCCGCGGTCGAGATGGAGCGCGCGGAGCTGTGTCTCCAGGCGTTGATAGTCGGCTTCTCGGAAGGGCTCGCCGACCTCGAGCGCGCGCTGGCGGAGCGACGCGTGCGAGCGCCGGTGCGCGGACTCGCCGGCGTCTTCGTCCGGTTCCGCATCCGGCTCCGCATCCCGTTCCGCATCCGGCGTCGCAACGTCGACGGGCGGATCGATCTCGATCTCGGTGACGAAGGCGCGCGGACCCTCGTCGATCGAGATCGTGGCCGTCAGGATCTCGGCGTCGGCGGTCTGCTTCGATTCGAGGCGGCCGAGGACGCGGGTCTTGAAGTAGCCCTCGGTCTCGTAGAGGCGACGGATGCGTTCGAGATCGCCGTCGAAGGTCGTGGGCTCGAAGGCGGGCCGCTCGCGCCAGAACGCGAGCAGACGGCGCGGCCGCGTCTCGAGCACGCCCCGGAGGTCGGACTTCGAGATCGCCTCGTTGCCCAGGATCTCGACCTGGCCGACCAGCCAGCGGCGCTCGGGGTCGAGGTCGTCCGTGGAGATCGCGGCTGCCGCTCCGGCGAGCAGCGACGCGATCGAAGAGGCGAAGAGGATCAGCAGGAAGCCCGTCTTCCGGCCGTGAGACCTCGTCGGGCGGGCCGCGCGATTCGGTCCGCCCGGGCGACCCGGGCGACGCATGCGCCCCGAGCGGCCGCGCCACGCGTTGCCACCGGCAGGGCTCGATCCGACGCGTCGCGGGCGGGCGCCGTCTCCGCCCGCGCGCTCAGGCGTGGCCACGTCCGCGTCGCCGCCGGCCGATCGAGACGTCCATGGCCGCGGAATTCTTCTTTCCGCACCAGGCACAGAACCGCCAACGACTGGCCATCGGCCAGCGGCAACGTTCACAGGGATCGAGACCTTCGACCTTCCAGGGGCGTGCGACCTTCTGCTTGCAGCCCGGGCAATAGCGCATGAAACGATCGATCGGCGCGCCGCAGCCGGGGCGGCGACAGGTGCGCTCGCTCTGGCGGCTGATCGGGATCGCCTTCCCATTGCCCTCGAAGCGGCCGCGGCTGCAGGTCGGGCATGCCTTCCACTCCGGCCGGACGCCGCGCTCGCAGCTCGGACACACGAGCGGAAAGCGCGTCACGTGGACGAAGGAATTGCGCGTCGTCCCGCACCACGGGCAATGCGTCATCGACTCCGAGACCGGCCCCTCGCACGCGTGACATGCGTAGGTCGCGTCGAGCGCGCGGCCGAAGCGCTTGCGGAACCACTCGATCTCGAGCACGAAGGGATCGGGCGGCGTGCCGGTCTTGCGCGGCGCGCGCGCGCCGCTGCGGTTCTTCTTCTTCGACTTCGCCCGGTCGGAGGCGGTCGACTCGATCGCCTTGGTCAGCGCCTCGTGGAACTCGACGGCGTCGCTCCAGCGCTTGCGCAGGTCGAGCGTCAGCGCGCGCCGGATCACGGGCTGAACGCGCACCGGGCAGCGCGCCACGAAGCGCTGCGCGCCTTCGAACGGCCATTCGAAGGGCCAGCCCGGCAGCGCGCCGGCCCAGAGCTCGTAGGCGGTGAGCGCCAGGCTGAAGACGTCGCTCGCGAAGCGTGCGCGGCCGTAGGCCTGCTCGGGCGCGATGTAGCCGAAGGTGCCGACCTCCGTCAGGACGCGGGTCGCGGCGGGGGCGAGGCGCGCGGTGCCGAAGTCGCCGAGCTTCGCGCGGCGGCCCTCGTAGAGGAAGATGTTGGCGGGCTTGATGTCGCGGTGGAGCAGGCCCCGCTCGTGGGCGTAGGCGAGGCCTTCGGCGACGTCGGCGAGGATCGAGAGGGCGAGATCGGGCGAGCGGCGCGCGCCCGGATATTCGTCGAGGCTGGTGCGCGCGAGGTCGGTCACCATCACGAAATGGTCGCCGATCCAGTCGGCGTTGCGGATGCCGGCGATGCGCGGATGGTCGAGCTGGGCCGCGACGCGGGCCTCGCCCTCGACCGCGGCACGCCCCCAATCCGCGATCACCGAGTCGTTCACGACCTTGATCGCGACGCGGCGACCCTCGACGGTGTCGCGCGCCCGCCAGACGACCGCGGAGCCGCCCTCGCCGAGCTTGCGTTCGAGGCGGTACTTGCCGAGGCGACCCCCGACGCGGAGCGACTGCGTCATCGGCGCGCTCCGCGATCGGCGGCGCGCCGCGGCCGGGCGCCGGCCGGACCGCCCCGCGATTCGCCCGACGTTCGGAAGAGCAGGGCCGTCGCGTCGTCGGGATGCGCCGGGAGCTTCGGATCGCCGCCGGCCATCGTGCGGCGCAGCCGCGCCTGCAGAT
>CAUJGH010000519.1 GCA_963169575.1 Myxococcota bacterium
CTGCGAGACGTCAGCTACCTGCTGCAGATGGCGCTCTCTGTCGAGGCGCGGCGGTCTGAAGAGCGTCGGCTGCTCGGCCACTATCTCGCCGCCCGCCGCGCGCAGGGCGGCTCCCCGATCGATCCGGAAGCGGCGTTCCGGACTTATCGCATCCAGGCCGCCTATCTCGCCCCGGCGTCGTGTCAGGTCGTGACGTTGCCCGACGACGCGACGCCTGCCCGGCGCCGCTTCGCAGCCGCGTTCCAGCGCCGCGCCGAGGCCGCGATCGAGGATCTCGAAGCCTGTCGCGCGGTCCGCGAGGCGGCCGGGATCTGACGGCCCGTCCGGGTCAGCCGCCTTCGCCGCCGCGAGTCGCAGCGCGCTCCAAACGATCCCGAATCGCGTCCCAGCCGGGACCGGAGGGCGGTTCGCGGACGAGGATCCGCTCGACCCCTGGCTCGGCATCGAGCCGGCGGAGCTCGGCGTAGAGTCGCTGCGCGGCGGCCTCCGGTTGCGGCGGCAGCTCGAGCCAGGCATCGCCCGCTCGTGCTGCGGGCAGGGGCTCCGCCGCGCGGACGAGTCGGAGTGTCTTGCGCGGCGCGTAGTGGCGCGCGTGCTGCCCGGGCGAGCGGGCCGGCGTGGGATCCGAACCCGGCGTGCCGGCCGCGCGCGGGGAGAACGTGAGCGCGAGCGTTCCCGGGCGCAGGACGACCGGCTCCGCTCCCGTCACGTCGACGACCGTGCTCTCGATTCCGACCGGGCAGGGGCCGCCGTCGAGGACGATCAGATCCTCGACGGAGGAGCCGAGCGAATCCGCGACGTGGCGGGCGGTCGTCGGGGAGATCTCCTCGGAGCGGTTCGCGCTCGGCGCTGCGATCGGACGGTCTGCGCGGCGCAGCAACTCGAGCGCCACCGGATGGGCCGGAACGCGCAGGGCGACGGTCGCGCCGCCGGCGGTGACCCGATCGGAGATCGCGGCGGTCTTTTCGACGACGAGGGTCAGGGGGCCGGGCCAATGGGCAGCGGCGAGGCGCGCGGCCGACTCGGGCCACCGCCGCGCGAGCGCGCGGGCGGCGGCCTCGCTCGCGACGTGGACGATCAGCGGGTTGGTCGCCGGGCGTCCCTTGGCGTCGAAGATGCGCTGGACCGCCTCGTCGTCGAGCGCGTTCGCGCCGAGGCCGTAGACCGTCTCGGTGGGAAATGCGACGAGGCCGCCCGCGCGGAGGATCCGGGCGGCCTCCGCGAGGGCATCGGGGGTCGGGGCGACGATGCGGGCCGACAAGGAGCGACTCCAATCGGGAAAGCAGCGAGCGCGGATCCGGAGCGCCGCCGCGGCGCGCCTCTGCGCGTCGGATGCGCCGGCTCGATCTCGAAGGGGTTGAACAGGATCCTGTGGGCGTGCCAGGTATTCCAATGCTCGGTCAGGTACTGGATCCGTCCGGACGCGTCGAAGCGGAAGACGAAGCAGTAGACGTTGCAGTAGTCGCGACCGCGATGGGTCTTCGCGTACATCGTATGCTGCCGCACGACGTAGTCGCCGTCCGCGAGCAGGACGACGTCCTCGTTCCGGATCGTCGAGACGTCGTAGGCGTCGACGCCGGAATCGATCTTGCGCGCCGAGGGGCCGCTCGTCGCTCCGGTCAGGATGCCGTTGATCGCGTCGCGCCCCTTGTGCTCGGTCTGGCCGCCGGCGCCGACGAAGGGCAGGCCGTTCCACCAGACGGCGTCTTCCGTGAAGAGCTGGCTCTTGTCCTCGCGATTGGTCGTATCGAACAGGCGGTGGGTCACGTCGATGTTGCGCTGTTCTTCGGGCGTGTAATGGGGCACGGGCATTCCTTCGATGCGGCCACGAGGGCGCGATGGGGGGCCGGGGCGAGCGCGCCCGGCCGCCGAGCAGCGTAACGCAGTCGGCCGCGGGTTCGGAGGGTCGCGAGGACGGATTCGAGCGCCGACGAGATCGCGTATGCTCGCGCGCTCGATCCCGAATCCGGGATGCGAACGAGGGAGCGCGCGATGAAGCTCGGATGTGCGGTCGAATACGCGGGGCGCGGGGTGACGATCCCGATCGAGAGAATCCAGCGGCTCGAGGCGCTCGGTTACGACTCGGTCTGGACGGCGGAGGCCTACGGGTCCGACGCGATCACGCCGCTCGCCTTCATCGCGGCGCATACGAAGCGGATCCGGCTCGGGACGGGCGTGATCCAGGTCGGCGCGCGGACGCCGACGATGACGGCGATGCAGCTCGGGACCCTCGATGCGCTCGCCGGCGGCGGTCGCGTGATCGGCGGGCTCGGGCTCTCCGGGCCGCAGATCGTCGAGGGCTGGTACGGCACGCCCTGGGGCAATCCGAAGGAGCGTCTGCGCGACTACGTCACGATCATGAAGAAGATCTTCGCGCGCGAGGGCCCCGTCTCGCACGCGGGCAAGGAGATCCGGCTGCCCTATGACGGGCCCGGCAGCTCGGGGATGGGCAAGCCGCTCAAGTCGATCCTCCATTTCGAGCAGAAGCCGGCGATCTGGCTCGGAACGGGCGCGCCCGAGATGGTGCGCATGACGGCGGAGATCGCGGATGGCTGGCTCGCGTTCGGGATGCGACCGGGCAACGTCGACACTTTCAAGAAATGGTTCGAGGAAGGCTTCGCGCGCGCGGGCGGCGGCAAGGGCTACGGGAATTTCGAGATCCAGGGCGGCGTCTCCGTGACGATCACGAACGACGTCCAGGCCGCGCTCCAGGCCGGCAAGCCCTTCGTCGCCCTCTACGTCGGCGGGATGGGACATCCGAAGCTCAACTTCCACAACAAGCGCATGCACCGCGAGGGCTGGGGCGAGGCCGCCCAGCGGATCACGGAGCTCTTCCAGGCCGGGCGCCGGGACGAGGCGATCGCAGCCGTCCCCGACGAGTACATCGACGAGGGCGGGCTCTTCGGAGACGTGGCGCGGATCAAGCAGCGCTGGCGATCGCAGTGGGAGAAGATGCCCTACACGGGCGTCACGGTGCGCACCGAGCAGGAAGACGCCTACGACCTGATGGCGGAGCTCGCAGGCGTTCGGGGTTAGGCGACGTCGGGCGGGGCCCGGCGGCGCGCCGCAACGTCACTCGGGGTCGCTGAACTTCGGCGCGCGCTTCTCGAAGTTGGCGCGGATCGCCTCGACCTGGTTCTCGCTGCCGATCAGCCGGGTCTGGAAGCGCGCTTCGAGCGCGAGACCGGTCGCCTCGTCGGCGTGCCAGGACTCGTCGAGCAGGCGTTTGCCGAGCCGGATCGCATCGGGCGATTTCGACGCGATCTCGCGGGCGAGGGCCGTTGCCTCGGCGAGCGGGTCGTCGGCGATGCGCGTGACGAGGCCGAGGGCGCGGGCTTCGTCGGCCTCGACGATGCGGCCGGTGAAGGTCAGCTCCTTCGCGACGTCGAGGGGAACGACGTCGCGCAGCGTCTGCGTGATGCCGACGTCCGGGATCAGGCCCCATCGGATCTCGAGGATCGAGAAGCGCAGGCCCCGGCCGGCGATTCGGAGATCGGCGCCGAGGGCGATCTGCGCCCCGGCTCCGAACGCGACGCCGTGCAGTGCGGCGACGACCGGCACCGGCAGCCGCTTCCAGACGAGGGCTGCGCGCTGGAAGAGGTTGCCGGGTCGCGCGGCGCCGACCGCTCCGGGCGCCGGCGACTCGAGCTCGGGCGGGCTCGCGGCGCCCATCGTCTGGAACGTCGCCATGTCCAGGCCCGCGCAGAAGGCGCGTCCGTTGCCCGAGAGCACGACGGCGCGCAGTCCCTTCGTCGCCGCCAGCAGCTCGCCGGCGGCCGAGAGCGCCTTCCACATCGCCGGGTCGACCGCATTCATCTTGTCCGGACGATTCAGGCGGACGTGGGCGACGTGGTCTTCGAGGCCGATCTCGACGACGCCGGACATGAGCTCGGTCATGGCGAAGGCTCCCTCTCGCTCGGTCGCTCCCGGCGGTCGCTGCTATTTCGCCTGCTTCTTCTCGGCTTCGAACTCGGCGATCTTCTGCTCGACGACGGCGACGAGCGCCGCCGCGCGCGGATAGCCCGCATACTGCGCGATCATCAGCAGCAGCTCCCGCAGCTCGGTCGGCGAGAGCTCGCCGCGCTTCAGCGCGGCCTTCGCCTGGATGCCCCAGGTCATCGGCTCGCCCTTCTCGGCGATGATGCCGAGCAGCATCAGGCGTCGGTCGCGGATCGAGAGGACGTCTCGCGACCAGACCTCGGCGAAGACCTGCTCGAGCATGATGTCGGTGAAGACGTTGCCTTCGGGCGGGGTCACGACGTCGCCGGCGTAGACCTCGCGGATCATCTCGAGCCCCTTCTTGCGCCGCTCCGAGCTCGCCATCGCTAGTTCCCCTTCCCGGTTTCGATCTTCATGTCCTGCATGTCCCAGTAGCCGCGCAGGTTGGTCAGCAAGCCTGCCTCGTTCACGCGGTAGACGAAATAGCCCCGTACCGCGGCGCGCACGCCGTTCGGAAAGGCGTTGTGCAGCGTCAGGTCGTGGGCGGATTCGAGACCGGCCGTCCGCGATCCGTGGGTTTCGATCCGGACCTGCGAGGGGCCGATGTTCTTCTCCCAGAAGTCCGAGACCTCGGCCTTGCCGCGCACGCCGAGCCCCGTCGGGTTCGTCGGCGCGACGCCGATCGGATCTTCGATGCAGACGTCGTCGGCCATCAGCGACAGCCAGCCTGCCTTGTCCTTCGCCTGGACACAGCGCCAGGACGCGCGGGCCGCGATCATCGCGGGATGCTCTTCTTGCATGGTGTGGCTCGCTCCTTCCGGTTCGGGGTGCAATGCTAGCGGCTGGACGAACGAGGCCCACCACCCGCGTCACCTGGCTCTCGGCGGCTCGGGGAGCGCGCGATCGGGAAGAGGAGTGAGGATGCAAGCCCGGTCCCTCGATGCGCCCTTCGGCGCCCGGTTGCTGCTCGAGCGGGAGGGTCCGCTCGCGGCCGAAGATCGCGCCGTGCTCCGTCGTCTCTTCGCCGAGCACGGTCTGCTCGTCGTGCGCGAGGGAGAGATCTCGCCGGATCGCCAGATCGAGCTGCTCTCCGTTCTCGGCCGGATCGAGCCGGACGAGGCCGGCCGGCCGATGCGAATGGAGGTGACCAACCAGCACGCTCTTTCGACGGCTCCGCCGGGCGAGCTCGTCTTTCATTACGACTACGCCTACGACCCGGATCCGATTCCCGCGATCTCGATGTATGGCGAAGTCGTCGCGGAAGGTGCGACGCCGACGCTGTTCGCGAGCTCCTCGGCCGTATTGGCGCGATTGCCGGCCCGGCTCGTCGAGGAACTGCGCGGACGCATGGCATCCCATGCGTGCTTTCTATTCCGTCCCGACGCGCCGAGCGTGCGCTCGCGAGAGCCCGATCCGATCCTGCCGCGCGGCCATCCGGGCTGGGGCCCCGACCATTACTGGGCTCGCCATCCGGCGATCTTCCGGAACGCCTTCGGCGTCGAGACCTTGTTCGTGTGCCTGCAGCATACGGACCGGATTCACGGGCTGCGGCGCGAAGAGAGCGACGCGTGGCTCGCCGAGATCTTCGAGGCGATGTATGCCCCCGATCAGGTGTACGCGCATGCCTGGCAGCCCGGTGATCTCGTGATCTGGGACAATCGGACCGTCCAGCACGCCCGGCCCGCGCCGAACCCGCTGCCGCGAACGCTCCGGCGCTATCACGTATCCGAGACGGACCTGACGGCCGAATATCTCCGGGTCGGGCGTGAGCACGGGTTCGTGTAGGCGGAGGTCGGGGAGGCTCCCGGGTCGGGTTGCCGGCCAGTGCCGACGTGGGCCGGAAATCTTCCCTGCTGTGTGAAGCGGTTCATGGACGTCCGCGCCGGGGCCGCTGATCATCGAAGCGATCGATCCGTAGCGTGAGGTTCCACCATGCCGATCCGTTCGACGCTCTGCTGCCTCTCACCCCGTCATCGCGATGCCTGCCTGGATTTCGCGGCGCTCGCCCGGGTGGTGGTCCTGATCCTGTTCGCAGCAGCTCCGCCTGCCGCCGCACAGCATTTCGACGAGATCGCCCTCGAGTTCGTCGATGGCCTCGGATTCCTCGATGCGAGCGTCCGGCCGGACGTCGCGAACACCGGCCGGGTCGTCTTTGCGGGGGATGCGCTCGGAACGGGCGAAGATTCGCTCTTCTTCGGCTCGGGAGACGGACTGACGCGCATCTCGCTCTCCGGGTACAGCAACCTCGAGAACGTCGAAATCGACAACTCGGATCGCGTTGCCTGGACGGCCGATCGCACGCCGGGCGACGGCGTCCGACGCGGCGTCTATCGCGCGCAGCGGTCTCTGCTCTTGAACGGTCTTCCCGGCCCGATCTTGAGGCTCACGGTCTACGAGGGGCGGCTCTTTCCGTATGACGCGCTCCAGCCTCCGGCCAGGCGGCACATCGCGCTCACGAGCCACGGCGAGCTCCTCTACAGCTCGCTCACGAACGGGGACGGCGGCCTCTTCAAGGGCCCCATCGCCGGGACGAAGAGCCTCTACCAGGACGGCGGCCTCTACTACAACAACATCGAGCTCGACCTGAACGAGGCGGGCGAGGTCGCTGCCCAGCTCGAATACTCCGATCCGATCCGCGGCCTCGCGCGCGGCATCTTCGTCTGGGACGCGCCGCTCCAGTCCCGGGAGGACGCGCGCACGGCCGTCGAGAAGCTCAATGTCGGCGAGCAGTACGCCCCGGACATCAACAAC
>CAUJGH010000520.1 GCA_963169575.1 Myxococcota bacterium
GCGGCGCCGCCGCGCCGGGCGAACGCGCGGGCGGCCGGCGTTTCGTCGCGCGCGGGTCGCTCTCGCCGCGATCGCCTGCGCAGCGCTCTCCGCGCTCCCGGCCGCGGCCCTGACCGCGACCTTCGAGGATCTCGGCCTCGCGCCCGGCTCCGTCCTCGACGGCTCGACACTCGCGGGCGGCTTCCCCAGCGGAGGCGTCTTCTTCGAGAACGCCTACGAACCGACCTTCGGCTCGTTCAGCGGCTTCGCCGCCTCGGCGACGACGGATGCGACGACGCCGGGCTTCGGCAACCAGTTCAGCAACATCACGGGCGCCGGCAACCGCGGGAGCACGGGCTTCGGCATCGGCTACCTCGATGCCCGCCTCGAGCTGCCGACGGCCGAGATCGTGCAGGGGGCCTGGTTCACGAACACGACCTACGCGGCCCTCTCGATGCGCGACGGCGATGCCTTCTCGAAGCGCTTCGGCGGCGCGAGTGGGAGCGATCCGGACTACTTCAAGCTGATCGTCGAAGGCATCGACGCGTTCGGGGGGTCGACGGGGAATGCCGAGCTCTTTCTCGCCGATTTCCGCTTCGCAGATCCGGCTTCCGACTTCATCCTCGACGAATGGGTCTTCCTCGACCTCTCGGGGCTGGGCGCCGTGCGCGCGCTGCGCTTCGGCTTCGAGTCGAGCGATGTCGGCGCCTTCGGGATCAATACGCCCGTCTACTTCGCGATCGACGACCTCACGACGATCCCCGAGCCGGGGCATGCCGTTCTGATCGGGCTCGGCCTCGCCCTGCTCGCCCGCCGACCCCGCGACGAACGTTAGGCCGCGGCGTGGCCCGATGCGCGCGCAGTCCCGACGCAGGCGAGCGCCGCCTTCACCCTTCGACGGCGAGGACGGCGCTCGCCGCCGCGCTCGGGATCGGGCTGGCCGCGCTTCTGGCCGGCGAAATCGCGAGCGCCGAGCCCGGCGGATCCGGCGGGTCCCGTGCGCCCGGCGAATCCGAAGAGGCGGCCGATCCCTTCGAGGGCGTCGAAGAAGTGACCGCGTGGGCCGTCGAGGCCGGCATGGTTCCGGAGCTCGTGGGCGCGAGCACGAGCGTGCTCTCGATGGATGATTTCGTCGGCGAGGACAAATCGCTCGCGGACGTGCTGTCGGAGACCGCGGGCGTCAGCGTGCGGCGATTCGGGGGGGCCGCCGATCCGGCGGAGCTCTCGATTCGCGGTGCGACGCCGAGCCAATCCGTCGTCACGGTCGACGGGATTCGCGCCAACAGCATCCTGACGGGCGGCCTCGATCTCTCGCAGACCTGCGCGCCCCTCGTCGAGAGCGTCGAGATCACGCGCGGCGCCGGCTCGGTCAGCGAAGGGAGCGGCGCGATCGGGGGGACGGTGAACCTCGTGACCCGGGCCGGCGCCGACCAGGCGACGACGCTCGGCCAGCTCTCGGGCGGCGCCTTCGAGACGATCCAGGGCTCCCTGCTGCGCGCCGACCGCTGGAAGGGCCTCGACTACACCGCCGGCTACTGCGGCCTCTCGACCCGCGGCGACTTCGAGTTCGCGCGGCCCGTGATCCGCAGCGACGGGGTGACGACGCGCTTTCATCCGGAGACCGCGACCCGCATCAACAACGATCGCATCGTGCACGGCGGCAACCTCGCGGTCGGCCGGACGCTCGGCGCGGGGCAGCTGCGCCTCATCGATCTCGCTTCATTTTCGTCCGGCGGCGAGCCGGGGCTCGATTCCGGCGATGGCGAGACGGCGGGCCAGCTGCGCAGGGCCCATAGCCGGAACCTCTCGAACCTGGTCCAGCTGCGCTGGGACGGCGCCTCCCCGTTCGGCGACGGCGAGGACTTCTCGCTCGCCGCCTTCAACCGCTTCGAGCGCGCGCGCTTCGTCGACGACGAGCAGCCCCTCCTGGGCGAAGTCGATCTCGATACGCGCCTCGCGACGACGGGCCTGCGAACCCGCGACCGCCTGCGTCATGAAGTGCTCGAACGTTCCCTCGCCACCGATCTCGGCCTCGACATCACGGCCGACCTGCTGCGCTCGAACGATCGCAACGGGCGCAGCCGCATCAACCTCGGCGCCCATGTCGGCGAGGAGATCCCGCTCCTGCCCGGACGCCTCGCGCTCTTCGGCGCCGCCCGCCTCGACTGGACCGGCGACTTCGATCCACGCGTCCTGCCCGACGTCGCCCTCGTCGCGACCCCCGCCACCTGGATCCGGCTCAAGATCCAGTACGTCGGTGCGTACCGCGCGCCGAGCTTCGACGAGCTCTACCACCCCGATCGCGGCTTCATCCGCGGCAACCCCTCGCTCGATCCCGAAGAGGCATGGACCGTCCAGGGCGGCCTCGAGATCGATCTCGCGCGGCTCGGCCCGCTCTCGGCCCTCCGATTCGAGCTCTCCGGCTTCCACCGCGAGATCGACGAATCGATCACCTGGATCCTGATCAGCCCGCGCACCCTCGCTCCGATCAACACCGGCCCGGCGCAGACGAACGGCTTCGAGCTCGGCTTCTCCGTCGACTGGACCCGATACGTGCGCTTCTCGCTGAATCACACCTTCATCGACTCCGAGCGCCGCGATACGGGCGAGCGGCTGCCGGGCCAGGCGAAGAACGACACCTTCGTGCGCCTGCGCGTCGGGCCGGAGCAGGCCTGGAAGCTGGTCGGCGAGCTGCATCGCATCGACGAGATCCCCGTCAGCGAAGGCGGCTCGCGGAGGCTCCCCGAACGGCTCGTCGCGAACTTCTCCGCTGCCGTGAATCTCGCCGCACAGCGCTTCGTCCCGATCGCGCGGCCCCGCGCCCTCTGGCTCTTCGTCGATCTCGACAACCTCTCCGACGAAGCCGTGCGCGACACCCTCTCCTTTCCCCAACCGGGGCGCAACCTGACGGCGGGGCTCGACTTCCGATGGTGAAACGCGAATCGACGCCGAGCCGGGCGAATGGCCCGGCACGCAACACGATCCAATGGAGCGGGCGGAGCGTGGTCGCCGCCGGCGCGCTCGCATTCGCATTCGCGCTCGCAGGATGCGAGGGCAAGGGCGGTTCGGAAGGGCTCGTGGTCCGCACCGAAATCCTCGTCGCAAACTGTGCGCCCACGCCTTCCTTGAGCGCGTTCCCGGCCGGCCTCGCCGTGCCGCCGCAGGCGAGCGACGTCGCGCTGCTCACGCAGACCGATCCGAACGCGGTCGCGATCTACGATCTGCGCGGGGACCGGCCGCGTGCGCGCTTCGCCGGGACGCTCGGCGTCGATAGCGACGCCGACGGCAGCGACGATGCCGATACGATCCGGTCGGTGCTCGGCTTCGCCGTCTACCCCGTGATGGGCGAGATCCAGATCGTCGAAGCGGGCCTCGCGCTCGCGAGCACGAGCAACTACGAGCAGGTGCTCGCCTACGATGCGGCGACGGGCGCGCCGATCCCGCTGACGCTCGAACAGCCGGACGCGCTGCCCGGGCTCGCGCTCCCGCTCTTTCCGCCGCCCGGAACGAGCGCCCAGCGAACGGGCGTCTCGACGCTCGCCTGTGTCTATCCGGAGGGTGCCGTCGACTCGAACGGACAGGCCATCGCCCCGGACGCACGCTGCGACGCGGCGCGCCCCTCCTTCCTGACGAACCTGACCGCCGGCAAGGCGATCGCCGGCGGGCGGCTCTTCGTCGCGACCTCGAACCTCGGCCGCAGCAATCGCTTCCTGCCCGGCACCGTGCTCGTCTTCGACTGGGCACAGACGCCGAGCGGGATCACCGTCCGGCCCTCGGCGACGACGCCCGTCCTCTTCACGAGCGGCTTCAACGCCACGGGGCTCGCCGCGTTCCAGACCGTCGGCGGCCGCGAGCTCGTGCTCGTCACCGTCACGGGCGCGATCGGGACTGGCACCGGCCCGGGCAACGTCCTTTCCGAGGCCTTCGTCGACGTCGTCGATCCCGCCGTGCCGCGGATCGTCGCGACGATTCCGCTCGGCTTCGCGGGCCCGTCCTTCGATGCGCCCGCGATCGATCCGAGCGGGCGCGTCGCCTGGCTCGGCGCCTCGTCGACCCGAAGCCTCTACGCGATCGATCTGCGGCCGCTCGACGATCCGCGCCTCTACGAAGGCGATCCCGCTCCGATCCGACTCGATGGCCAGTCGATCGGCGGGCTCGACGCGCGGATCTTCACGGGCGACGCCCCGTTCGCGCTGCCCCCGCGCTCGGACGGACGCGCGTCGACCGGCTGTGAAGGGCTCACCGACGTCACGATCAATGCCTCGGGCACGGAGGTCTTCGCATCGGACTTCTGCGACGGAACCGTGACCCGCGTCGGACTCGAGCTCGGGGGCGACCCGCCCTTTCCCTATCCCGCGGCGCGCTTCCCCGTCCTCGGCCAGGAGAGCGCCTTCGCGCCGAACGACGTCGTCGGCGCCCTCCGCTCGCCGTTGATGCTGGTCGCTCGGCCGGGGATTCCCGGAATCGACTTCACCTCGCCCGATGTGCTCGCGCTCGTGGGCCAACCCGATGGGCAGCTCTGCGGAATCCGCATCGAGTCGCCCTGAACGGCAAAGGCTTCAATCGGCGCGCGTCCGCCGCAGCCGCCCGCACGCGTGGTAGGCGACGAGCGCTGCGGCGACGGCGACGTTGAGGGACTCGACGCCGGCGGCCATCGGGATCGAGAGCCGCTCGTCGATCGCCGCGGCGACCTCGGGCGAGAGGCCCGCCGACTCGCTGCCGAGCACGAAGACCGCACGGTGGGGCGGCTCGAGATCGAAGAGCGACTGCGTCGCGCCGGCATCGAGGCCGAAGCTCGCGAAGCCCGCGCCGGCGAGCAGCGAGAGCCCGGGCGCGAGCGCATCGCAGACGACGATCGGACATTCGAAGATGGCCCCCGCCGCCGCGCGCACGACGAGCCCGTTGACCCAGGGCTGCCCCTTCATGGGCCACAGCAATCCATCCACGCCCGCCGCGACCGCCGAGCGGACGATCATGCCGACGTTCTGGGAGTTGGTGACGCCATCGAGCGCGAGCACGCGGATCGGCCGCCGCGCACCGCGCCCCTTCGTCTCGGCGATCAAGGCATCGAGCTCCATGACGCGGAGCAGCCGGACGCGCGCTGCCACGCCTTGATCGTGACGCGGCGCCCCCGTGAACGCGTCCATCGCGAGACGGGAGATCTCTTCGTAGGGGACGTCGCGGGCGATGCAGAGCCGGCGCAGCGCCTCGCGCTCCGCCGCTGCGCGCGAGCGAATGCCGACGACGCTCGCGACCTCCGCGCCCGCCGATCGCAGCGCCGCTTCGACCGGATGTCGACCGAAGACGACGATCTCGCTCGTGCCGCGCCGCAATCCCGCTTTCGTCATCCGGGGAACATGCGCGATCAGCCGGCCGAGGAACACCCCGCCCGGTCCGCGCGGAGCAGATCGCAGAGGGTCGGCGGCGTAAAGGGCCGGCGAAGCACGTGGACGCCCGATTCGGTCGGCGGCGACAGCGCATGGTCCGAGTCCGCCAGCACGACGACCGGCGGACCCAGAATGCCGCCGCGCACCGCTTCTGCGAACCGATCCGAGGACGGCGCGAGCGCTGAGATCGAAGCGACGATCCAATCGATCGAGGAGGATGCCCTTCGCACCCGCTCGGCGATGCGCTCCGGCGACTCGAGCTCCTCGATCTCCCAGCGTTCGGCTTCGAGCGCCTCGCGAATCCTCGCGGCCTCGAGCGGATCCGGCACGAGGATCGCGACCCGTCCGACCTGCGCGACCGGTGCCGATCCGGCTTCCTTCTCAGCAGCCGACGCCGCCCGATCCACCGCCAACCACGGCGCTCCGCCCTGCAGCGCCGGCAGATAGACCCGGACCGTCGTTCCGCCTCCGACCGCGCTCTCGATCGCGATGGCACCCCCGCTCTGGCGCACGATGCCGTAGGCCATCGCGAGCCCGAGGCCGGTGCCCTGCCCGACGGGCTTGGTCGTGAAGAAGGGCTCGAAGACCCGCCGCAGCGTCTCGGCATCCATGCCGCAGCCGGCGTCGGCGACGCGCAGCACGATGTACTCGCGGCGCGCGTCGAGACCATCGAGGCCGGCCTCGTCCGGCGTGAGCCTTCGCCGCTCTGCGCCCATCCGAACGATCCCGCCCTCGGGCATCGCATCGCGTGCGTTCACGAGCAGATTCACGAGCACCTGCTGGATCTGCACCGGATCGACCGCGAACTCCCCGACCCCCGCTTCGAGGTCGGTCTCGAGCACGATGCTCGCGGGCAGCAGCGGCCGCACCAGGTCCTCGACGCCGCGCACGACCTCGGCGACGGCGACGGGCACGATCTGGACGGGACTGCGGCGCGAGAACGCGAGCAGGGAGCGCGTCAGCTTCGCGCAGTGGTCCGCCGAACGTTCGAGATCCTCGATCGCCGCGACGACGTCGGGCTCGGCCTCGACCTCCTGTCGCAGGAAGCGCGCGTTGCCGAGCATCACGGCGAGATGATTGTTGAAGTCGTGGGCGATACCGCCGGCGAGGGTGCCGACCGCCTCCATCTTCTGGGACTGGAGCAGCTGCGATTCACTCGCCCGAAGGTCCTCGACGGCCCGCCTGCGCCGCAGGCAGGAGTAGAAGATCTCGCCCACCAGCCGGAGCAGCATGATCGTCTCTTCCGACCAGTGGATCTCGCGCTCGTAGTTCTCGAAGCCGAGAAAGCCGACGAACTGGCCGACCGACATGATCGGAATGCCGAGCATCGAGCGCACGCCGCGGTCGATCAGGTCGGCCCGCTCGCTCGCCGCTTCCGGCGGGAGCGCGTCGACGCGCGGGACGTGATAGGTCTGGCCCGTCTGGATCAAGGCCGTCGAGTACGGAAAGCAGGCGATGGCCCGCTCGAGCGGGATCGGCGCCCGCCCCGGTACGCGCTCGCGCCACCAATCGAAGGATTCGGGCGCGCCCTGGCCGGTCGTGAAGGAGTAGAGCCAGCAGTGCTGGGCCTCGGCGAGGGCGGCGACGACGGAGAGCTGGCTCTCGAGGCCTGCGCTCGTCGCATCGACGTCGAGATCGATGAAGAAGCGCGAGAGCTCGGCGACCCGCGTCTCGAGCTCGATCTGGCGCTCGAGGGCGAGGCGGGCCTGCTCGCGTTCGGTGACGTCGCGGGTCGTCACGACCACGCGCGGACGGCCATCGGGGCCCTCGAACTCGCGCGCAGTCGACTCGACGGTGAGCGAGCGGCCCTCGCGGGTTCGCAGCCGGTAGACGAGCGCACCCCGGCGCCGGGCGTGGGCGCCCGGACGAATCAGCTGGGCCACCCGGCGCCGATCGTCGAGCGCGACCCGCGCGAGCAGCTCCGAGCCGATCAGCTCGCCGGGCTCGGCACCGCAGAGCGCGGCGAAGCTCGGGCTCGCATAGAGGATGCGGGCGTCGTCTGCGATCTCGCAGATGCCGTCCCGGCTGTGGTCGGCGAGCGCGCGGAAGCGCGCCTCGACCGCGCGCACCTGGCGCTCCCGCTCCTGGCGTTGGAGCAGTCCGGCGATCAGTTCGGCGTGCCGCTCGAGCAGACGCTGCGATTCGTTCGCGAACGCGTCTTCGAGGAAGGTCAGCTCGAGCGATCGCGGCGGCGAGAGGCCCGGCAAGCGGCACCGGGTCGTGCGGCGCGCGGGATCGAGCGGGCTCTCGGGCGAGACGATCGCCGCGCGCTCGGCACCGAACTGCAACGCGATCCGGTCGAGGCCGGAGGCGAGCGCTTCGTCGAGACCGGCGTCCGCCCAGCGCGCCAGCTCGCCCGCGAGGCTCGCGATCGCGCGTTCCTCCGCGAGCGCGCGACGCAGTCGCATCTCCTCGCCGACCCGGGCCGTCACGTCCGAGAAGCGCAGCTCGAGCAGGATCGCTTCGTCGTCCCGGATTCCGTCGCCGGAGCGAGCGGGGCTGGCTTCGATCTCGACCCAGCGCGAGGCACCCGCGAACCGGATCTCCGCGACGACCAGCGCGCCCGCCGAGCCATCGACGATGCCGTGCAGAACCTCGGCGATCGTCTCGCCCTCGACGAAGGGCGCAGCGCCGGGAAAGGGCTTGCCGACGAGCGCGGTGACCGGAATACCGAGCAAGGCTTGCGCGTCGTCGCCGCCTCCGGCGACGCAGACGAGCATCGGATCGAGCCGGAGCCAGGCCCCCGTACGTGCGCGATCCGACTTTTTCGAGCGGCGTCTGCGACTCATCCGGCTAGACCCGCCAGACGAAGCGAAGCCGCCCGTCGAAGCGCTTCGCATTCATCCGCAGACAGACGAAGTCGAGCAGCACCGGCGGAAAGCGCGGCTCCGCCTGCAGCGTCTTCTTCAGGACCTCCGCGAGATCCCGCGAGAGCTCGCAGAGCGGGCGGCGCGGATCCTGCGGATCGTCTTCGTCCCAGAGCACGAGCGCGAGGTCGAAGGCCGGCGCGGGCCCGAGCAGCCCGCGATAGATCTCGCGATCGAGCAGGTCGAAGCGGCGGGGGCGGGTCAGCTCGATGAGGCTGGCGAGCGCGCGCAGCAGGATCGGATAGGCGCTTTCCGACTCGCTGCGCGCCGTGAAGCCGAGCACGGGCATCGGCCGCGCCTCGCACGTCACCGCTGCGTAGTCGATCGAATGCAGCGCATGCCCGTCCGCAGTCGGGGCCGGCGCTTCGCCAACCGTCCGGAAGCCGATCGACGTCCCGAGACAGGTGAACGAGCAGCGATCGCCGCGGACGAAGAGTT
>CAUJGH010000521.1 GCA_963169575.1 Myxococcota bacterium
ACCGCGGCCGGCCGCAGCGCTTCGAACCCGAAGATCCGCGAATAGAAATAGAGCTCGCCGTCGAGCGCCGTGCGGATGTTCTCGGCCCGGCGGAAGCCGTGCCCCTCGCCCTCGAACGGGACGTAGGCATGCGGAATGCCGCGGCTCGAGAGCGCAGCCACCATCGCCTCCGCCTGGTTCGGCGGAACGACCCGATCCTCGAGCCCCTGGAAGAAGATGACGGGGCGGCGGAGCCGATCGGCGTGGTGGATCGGCGATCGCTCGACATAACGGGCTCTTTCCTCGGGCCAGACGCCGACGAGCCAATCGGTGTAGTGGGACTCGAATTTATGCGTATCGCGCACGAGCGCCTCGAGATCGCCGATCCCGTAATGGCTTGCGCCGGCGTGGAAGACGTCGTGGAAGGTCAGCGCGCAGAGCGTCGTGAAGCCGCCGGCGCTTCCCCCGGTGATCGCCAGGCGATCGGGGTCGACATGGCCCAGGGCGGCGAGCGACTGCGCGACGCCGACGCAATCTGCGACGTCGAGCACGCCCCAGGCCCGTTCCAGGGCGTCGCGATAGGGACGGCCATAGCCCGACGAGCCGGTGTAGTTGACGTCGGCGACGGCGAAGCCGCGACTCGTCCAGAACTGGATGCGCGGATCGAAGGCGGCGGAGGCGGCGCCGGTCGGTCCGCCATGGCTCTTGACGAGCAGGGGCGGACGCTCGCCCGGCGGCCCTTCACTGGTCTGCGAGCAGGGCGCGTAGACGAAGGCGTGCGTGGTGCGCCCGTCCGGGAGCGTGATCTCGAGCGCCTCGGCGAGGCTCGGCGAGGCCTCGATCGCGGCAGGGAGCCCGCCGTCGCGCACCGGCACGAGCGCAGCGTCGTCGATCCGGCCCGCGTAGAGCGTGAGCCCCTGACGCGGCGAGCCCGCAACGCAGGCGAGATGGCCGCCGCCCGCGACGACGCCCCCGACCGTGACGAAGTCCCGCGACCATTCCCGCCAATCTCCGGAGTCGAGCGCGATCTCGCCGAGCGTGTCGAGGCCCGCTCGCGTCACGCTCGCGACGACCCGCGTCGCGTCGAGACAGGCCCAGGTCGAGAGTCCGAAGACCCATTGCGGACGACCGAGCTCGCCCGCGAGACGATGGACGGGGCGCAGGCCCGCGTCGTCGACGCGCATCAGATTCCCATGACCGGAGCGATCGCTGACGACGAAGAGCGTCCCGTCCTGCGCGAAGCCCGGCTGGAAGAGCGACTCGTGCGTTCCACCGGCCCGGCACACCGGCGCGCTCGCCGGACCCTCCCGTCCCCAGCCGACCTGCTCGAGCCACGTCCCTTGCCACGGCATGCGCGGATGGTCCCAGGCGAGGAAGACGAGCCGATGCGGCCGCGGATCGAAGCTCGGCGACGCATAGAAATCATGGCCCGCGGCGACGATGCGCTGCGGACCCGCCGTGGCGATGCCTGTGGCTTCGTCGAGACCCAGCTCGATCGCAATCAGCCGATTCTCGGGCTCGCGTTCCGCCCGCGGCCGCTCTTCGACGGCGACGAGCCAGCGCCCGTCGGGCGAGATCGCGAGATCTGCATGCGCGGACCCCGTCGGAACGAGGGCCCGGGCCGGGCCGCCGATCCGCCCGCCATGGATCCGGCGATCGGCGTCGTCGACGAAGAAGATCCAGTCGCGCCAGACCGTGTACTCGCCGCCGCCGTATTCATGGACCCGCGTTCGGACATTCACGCCCGGCGGACTCGCTTCGAAGAGCGCCGCCGGCGACGCCTCGCTCCCGCCGCGAAGGAGCTCCGAGAGCCCACCGCTCATCACGACCTGACGGCCGCCTTCGGAAGGCCGCCGCTCGAGCCAGTAGAGTCGATCCCCGACGATCCGCGGCGCCGATATGCCCCGCGCACCGACGACGAGCGCGTCCGAGTCGATCGCAGAAGGCCAGCTCCCGTACGCGCGCACCCGCTTCACACCGCGCTCCCGTGGCTGCGCCCGCGCTGGCGGGGCCCGGGCGGAGTGTGCATGCTTGGTCGCCCCCGCGCGAGCCGCCGGGCGATGGACGCGCGATGAACGAAGTCTGGACATGGATCGCGCACGCCGAAGCCTGGACAGGGCTCGCCCTCGCGCTCGCGGGCCTCGTCGCCGGCGTGATCAACACGCTGGCGGGCGGCGGCACGCTCCTCACCGTGCCGACGCTCGTCTATTTCGGACTGCCCGCGACGATCGCGAACGGCACGAATCGCGTCGGCGTCCTGCTCCAGAACGTCTTCGCCACGCGCAGCTTCCGGCGCGAGGGCTTCGATGCGCTGGCCGACTCACTGCCGATCGTGATGCCGGCGGTCGCCGGCTCGATCCTCGGCGCGACGGTGGCCTCGCGCCTGTCGTCGGAGATCTTCGAGCGGATCTTCGGGGTCGCGATGATCGTGCTGCTCGTGCCGATCCTGCGCGGCTCGAAGCCGAAGCCGCGGGAGGACGATCGGCCCGCCGTGCCGCGCTCGCGCTTCCTGAATGCCGCCCTCTTCTTCGCGATCGGCTTCTATGGGGGCTCGATCCAGGCGGGGGTCGGCATCTTCGTGATCGCGGCGCTCGCGCGCAGCGGCGTCGACCTCGTCCGCGCGAATGCGATCAAGGTCATCCTGGTCGGCGCGTTGACCCTCGTCGCCCTGCCCGTCTTCATCCTGCATCGCCAGGTCCACTGGCCCTACGCGATCGCGACGGCCGCAGGCTTCGCGCTCGGCGGCGAGCTCGGCGCGCGAGCGGCCGCTCGGGGCGGCGAGCGCTTGATCAAGCCCGTGCTCGCGGTCTGCGTCGTCGCGCTCGCCGGCAAGATGCTCGGGCTCTATTGAGGCCTGGCGATTCATCGAGCGCTGGCGATTCGGGGACCTGGATCGCGTGGTCGACTCTCCGTCCCTTCCCTGCAGCACTTCCAGCGTACGCTTGGCTGCCCGAGGGCTTTCAGCCATCCCTCCTGGTGACGGTCGTCGCTGATTTTTCGAATCATGCGATGTCGTTTCGAACGCGCGCGGTTACTCTGACTCGCGATCCACGAGACGGAGCGCCTTTGCGACGTGCCACGGCGGAATTCGGATTCGACGCATGCCGACAATGAGTCGAAAACGCCAGCTCGTGGATCCCCTGCTCATCGATCATCTCGCGGACGTCGTCATCGAGCTCGAGACGGACGGGCGCGTCGCCGCCGTCAATCGCGCCGCCGAACGCGCCTTCGGTCGTAGTCCGGAGGCGCTCGTCGGATGCAGCTTCCTCGAGCTGATCGCGCCCGAAGACCGCAAGGCCGCCCTGCCCGAATTTCGCAAGGTCGTCGAAGCGGGCAGCGAGCTCACCCTCCGCTTCCGGGTTTCCCGCGCCGATTGCGTCCGGGTCGCGTTCGACGCGACCCTGCGGCGCTTCATCCGGGCGGGCGGAGAGCCCGCCGTCGCCGGAGTCTGCCGCGAGGTGACCCAGCCCGCTTCCGAGGCCGCGCTCGAGACCCTTCGCAGCGCGCGCTACCGGGCAGTCTTCGAGTCCGGGCCCGCCCTGCTCGCCGTCGCCGACGCCGGCGGCACGATCGTGAGCGCCAATCGCGCCTTCAAACGCTTCTTCTCGGGCCTCGGCCATGTCGAAGAGCTGATCGCCGCCGTCCACATCGCCCAGCGCAGCGCGCTCGCGACGGCCTGGTACGAATCGACGCGGACGAGCAGCAGCGAGGGCGGCGCCGTCGACGTCTCGATCGTCGACGCGTCTGGAGGACGCGTCTGGCTCGCACTCGCATGGAGCCCGCTCCCGTCGGATTCCGGAGAGCGCCTCTTCGCGATCCAGGGCACCGACATCAGTCCGCGCAAGCAGGTCGAGCTCGCCCTCGCCGAGCTCGCCCTCGCGGTCGATACCGCCACACCGGAGGGCTTCCAGCCCCTGGTCGCCTCGCTCGCGCGTGCGCTCGAGCTCGATCGCATGACACTCGCCCGGGTCGTCGACGCCGACGGCCTCGTTTGCGAAAGCCTCGTCGCCTGGCAGGACGGCGAGTTCATGGAGACGGGCGAGCTGGTGCTCGACGGGCTCCCCGAAGCGACGGTGAGCCGCGGCGAGACCTGCATCCATCCGGCGGGTGTGACCCAGCTGCTGCCCGCCGTGGCCGATCGGATCGGACGCAGCCTGCAATCGTTCGCGGGTCAGCCGCTCCTCGCGGCGGACGGACGGGTGCTGGGCTGGATTGCGGGCTATGCGGCGCGGCCGTTGCAGAGCCCGGAGGCGGTGCGCGATCTGCTCGCCCTGGCGGCCCGTCCGCTCGCGCGCTGGATCGAGGCGCGCGAATCGCGCGTCGCCGCGACGGCCGCCGCCGCGCTCGGCCGCGTCCCCGATCGTCCCTGGGAGGGCAATCCGGGCCCAGCATCGTCTTCGCGCAGCAGCTCCCCTGCGCAGGTCGATGCGCCGCGCGGGACTGCGGGCGCGGTCGGGCGCGACCTGCTCTACCGCGTGATCCAGCAGAGCGCGGACCTGGTCTTCGTCTGCGACCTCGACACGACCATCCTCTTCGCCAACGAGACGGCGACCCATCAGCTCCGGCCGCCCGGCGAACGAACGCTATCGGGTCACCGTCTCCTGGAGCTGCTCGTCGCGACGGATTCGGCGCGACTGCGGAGCGAAGTGCTCCCGCGGCTGATGCCTGCCTTTCCCTGGTGCGGCGAGCTCACGCTCGCGGGGACGACCGAGGGAACGGCGATCGTGACCGAAGCGACGATCTTCCTGTTCGACGAAGCGAACGATCAGCCCGATATGCCCGCGTCGGAGGCGGCCACCGGCGCCCGCAAAGAGCCCACTCCCCGGAGCCCCGGCCGAAGCACCCGAGCCCACCTCGCCATCAGCCTCCACGACATCAGCGCCCGTCGGCGGATGGAAGAGGCCCTGCGCCAGAACGAGGCGCGGCTGACCCAGGCCCGGAAGATGGAATCCGTCGGGCGACTCGCCGGCGGCATCGCCCATGACTTCAACAACCTGCTGACGGCGATCATCGGCTACAGCGACCTCGTGCTCCAGGAGCTCGACGCCGACCACGGCTCGCGCCAGGACATCGAGGAGATCCTGCGGGCCGCCGAGCGCGCCGGCGGCCTGACGCGTCAGCTGCTCGCCTTCAGCCGCCGCCAGGTCCTGCAGCCCGAACGCGTCGACCTGAACGCGATCGTCGCCGACATCGATCGCATGCTGCGGCGGCTGATGGGCGAGGACATCGAGCTCGTCTCGCGGCTGCACGGCGAGCTCGAGGCGATCATCGCGGATCCGGGCCAGATCGAGCAGGTGATCGTCAACCTCGTCGTGAATGCCCGCGACGCGATGCCGCGGGGCGGCCGGATCGAGATCGAGACGTCGAACGTCGATTGCGCGGCCCCCCTGCGCGTCGAGTCCGGCATGCTGGCGCCCGGGCGTTACGTCGCACTGCGCGTCTCGGATACGGGAACCGGGATGGACGAAGAGACCCGGTCCCAGATCTTCGAGCCCTTCTTCACGACGAAGGAGGCCTCCGGCGGTACGGGCCTCGGACTCGCGTCGGCCTACGGCATCATCAGCCAGAGCCGCGGGCAGATCGACGTCGAGAGCCGATTCGGCGAAGGCTCGGCGTTCACGATCTATCTGCCCGTCGCGCGGGAGGTCGTCGCCGACACCCTGCCGGCGGATAGCGCCCCCGCCAGCCGTGGTCGGGAGACGATCCTGCTCGTCGAGGACTCGGGTCCCGTCCGGCGCCTGGTCGAACGCATGCTGAGCCGCAAGGGCTACACCGTCCTCGTCGCCGAATCCGCGACCGCGGCCCTGCGCCATTGCAGCCGCCACGACGGGCCGATCGACCTGCTCCTGACCGACGTCGTCCTGCCCCGGATCTCGGGCCCCGAGATCGCGCGGCAGGCCCGGGAGCTCCGCCCCGAACTCCGCGTGCTCTACATGTCCGGGTTCACCGACGAGACCCTGACCCAGCACGGCCTCTCGAGCCTCGAGCCCGATCTGCTCGCCAAGCCCTTCAGCTCGTCGACCGTCCTGGCCCGGGTTCGCCAGCGTCTCGACGACCCGACACCCCGTCCGGATTCGCCAGCGTTCCTCGTGGAACAAGCCATTGAAATCCAGCCACTTGAAGACTGATTCGAAGAATTCGTTTCAAGTTGAAACGGGGTCCGACGAGAACGATCCCAGCTGGGCCGGAGCGGATTCATCCGAGTCCCGCTCCTCGCGAATCCAATCGAGCGACTCGAGCACCCGGATCACCGCATCCTTGTGATCGACCAGCAGCGCTCGGGCCCTCTTGCCCGCCCCGAATGCGGCCGCTCCGAGCTCGAGCTCGTTGCAAGCGAGGCGAAGAATTTCGAGTACTGCTCCATATTTTTGCTGTAAGCGACTGATTCCACGATAGAAACGGTCCGATCCATCATCGCTGACCAAGAGCAGCCGCGAGATTCTTTGCGGCGCCAGGGGGGAAGCCTCGAGCGCGGAGCTTCGAATCGCCCCGACCCCGCGCCGCTGCGCCTCGAGCGCGGCTTCAGCGGCCTCCAGCCCGCGGACCAGGCGCCGGGCCCGGCGCGCCTCG
>CAUJGH010000522.1 GCA_963169575.1 Myxococcota bacterium
GGGGTGTGTTGTCTCCGGCGCTTCCGCGGCTCTGGCCGCGCCTCGGACCCTCCCCCCCCCCCACGCCGCAGATGGCCCGCCGTCGCAAGCGCCGCGACCGAGACGATATTTTCACAGCCTCTCAGCCGGTGCGCGGCCGGCGATGGCGCTCGAATCGCCACGGACCGCTCGGCTCTTCGACCCGAACGCGCGAGCGCGGCGCCGCGCAAAAGCATTGCGCGAGACGATCCGTCTCCGGCATCAGCGGACCGGCGACCGCGGGAAAGCACCCGCCTTCGAAGACTCCGAGCAGCAGCTCGTCGATCTCCTGCGCCGATCGCGGACAGGCGTAGAGCCCGGCGGTCGCCCGCGGCCCGGCCTCGATCACGATCGTCTCGACGCGAGTGGCCCCGGTACGTTCTCGGAGCCCGCGGAGCGCCGCTGCGAGCGCCGCCTGCGCCGCCCCGCCCGCCGAGTCCGCCGAGTCCGCCGAGTCCGCCGAAGGCATGATGACCTCCACGCGCGCCGCATCGACCCGCCCGAGCCGGGCGCGGCCGGCCTCCGTCGTCCAGACGATCGTCCGCGGCGCGGCGCGCACGGCCGGATGCGCGAGGTCGAGCGCGCCGCTCGCGGAGAGGACGAGCAGCTCCGGCGGCTCGGTACGGCCGAGCCGTTCGGCGCGCCAGCGCGTCCAGGCCGCGGCCTGCGCCGGATCTTCTGCGGTGCGGTGGACCAGCTCGGGCTCGGCGCGCAGGATCGCGCCGGTCGTCACGATCACGTCGGCCCGGGCGCGCGCGAAGCCCAGCACGAAGCGATCCGTCTCGCTCCGGGGCGCATCCGGTCCGATGGCGAGAGCAGCGCGCGAGGAGGCGCCGATGGCCGTGACGTGGACGACGCCGTTCTCGAGGCGCCAATCGATCCCCGGACCGAAGAGCGCGTCGATGCGGCGGTCCAGACTCCGCGAGCGCTCGGATCGCATGGGCAGATCGCGCGTCCGGTCTCGTCAGCCCGCGTTCGGCGCGGAACGCGACCGCTTCGAATCCGGCTTCGGCGGAAACCGGCCGAGCACCGCGTCGACGCCCTCCTGCAGGAGCGCGGGCGTCCGATCGCGATCGCGCGTCTGGATGAAGCCGCTGCCCCATCCGCGCCAGACGAGCTCCCGGCTCGTCGGCTCGAGGAAATCGACGATCAACGTCGCCTCCTGATAGTCGCGCACGTCGCTCCCGCCGTAGACGCCGCCGAAGCCGACGGGCCAGCGGCCATACCCGTAGCCGTAGCCGCCGATCGCCGTCGCGCCGCCGCCGGTGACCCGCAGCTTCTCGTCCATCAGGACGCCGTAGGTCACGATGAAATTCGCGTCTTCGGGATCGGCGACCGCCTCGAATCCACGCGCCGTCAGATTCGCTTCGATCGCACTGCGGATGCGCTTTCGCAGCAGGCCGTTGTCCGCGAAGGGATCGGCGCCCGGGACGACCGGCGGCTCGAGGAAGTGGTAACGGGCATAGCCCGTGAACGACACCGAGTCGTCCCAATCGGAGCGGACGTTGAAGGTCCGGCAGGCCGGGAGCGCGAGCAGCAGAAGGAGGACCGCGAGGAGAGGCGAGCGGCCGGAAGCGGTGTGCACGAAGGAGCCCTCCCGATGACGCCGACTGCGGCGAGAGAAACGCGGACGATCCGAAGCCGGAGCAGGCGAGCGATCGGCGCAGGATAGCCGCCGCGAGGGCCCGGCGGCGCGCCTGCGGTGCTAGCGTAAGGCGCGTTTCGTCCCCCGGCCGCCTTCGATCCGCCCTGGACCGGAGCAGGAGATTCACGATGCCGCTCGATCCCGAGGCGAAGGTCATGCTCGAGGCCATGTCGGCGGCCCCCAAGGTCGACCTCTTCTCCGTTCCCCATACCGTCATCCGCGAGGCCTTCGGTCAGATGCCGGGCGGACCGCCCGCGGCACCGATCGAGATGGCCTCCGTCGAGTCCCGCGACATCGACGGGCCCGCCGGCAAGGTCCCCGTCCGCATCTACCGCCCGCTCGGGGGCGCCGAGCGCAAGCCGGGCATCGTCTTCTTCCACGGCGGCGGATTCGTGCTCTGCAGCCTCGACACCCACGACGCGACCTGCCGCCAGCTCGCCCGCGGTGCCGACGCCGTCGTCGTCTCCGTCGACTACCGCCTCGCCCCGGAAGCGAAGTTCCCGGCCGCGCCCGAGGATTGTTATTCGGCGACCCAGTGGACCGCGCTGCAGGCGAAGACGCTCGGGATCGATCCGGCCCGCATCGCGATCGCCGGCGACAGCGCGGGCGGCAATCTCGCCGCCGTCGTCGCCCTGATGTCGCGAGACCGCGGCGGCCATCTCCCGATCCACCAGCTGCTGATCTATCCCGTCACGGATTACGCGTTCGAGACGCCCTCCTACATCGAGAACGGCGAAGGCTATTTCCTCTCGCGCGACATGATGCGCTGGTTCTGGCACCACTATCTCGAGACCGATGCCGACGGCGCCGATCCGCTCGCCTCGCCGCTGCGCGCCCAGAGCCTCGCCGGCCTGCCGGCGGCGACGGTCATCACCGCCCAATACGATCCGCTGCGCGACGAGGGGCGGGCCTACGCCGAGCGCCTGGCCGCCGCTGGCGTCCCGACGCAGTACACGAACTACGACGGCGTCTTCCACGGCTTCTTCGGCATGACCGATCAGCTGCCGCGGGCACGCCAGGCAGTCGACGATGCCTGCGCGGCGTTGCGAAAGGCCTTCGGTGGCTGACGGAACGGCCCATTCCGGATGGCAGCGCCTCGAGGGCGGGCTCGCGCCCGGAGAGAAACGGGTCGTGCAGATCGGAAACCGGGAGATTCTGCTCGCACGCACGACCGAGCAGTATTTCGCGGTGGCGAGTCGATGCTCTCATGCGGCGTGGCCGCTCGCCGATGAGCCGCTCGAGGGCTCGCAGATCGTGTGCACGCTGCATGGTGCGCGCTTCGATCTCCGGGACGGCTGCCCGATCTCGGGCCCGGCCCGGAAGCCGCTCGCGACCTATCCGGTCGAGGTCCGCGACGGCGAGATCTACGTCCGGCTTTGAAGAACGATCCGGGAAGAGCAATCCGGCGAGGGGCCTGCTCCGGCTCGAAAGACCGACCGGCGTCGGCGAACGTCCAGGAAACGTCCGGAAGTGATGAAGTGCGTGGGTTCATGAAGGCGATCTCGATCCATCGACGCGGCCCCGTCCTCGCCGCCCTGCTCCTTGCCGCGGGTTTCGCTGCGGGCTGCGCAGCGCTTCGCTACGACGAGCCGGGCCTGGTCGCGCCGCCCGCGCCGACCGCGGCCGAAGAAGCGTCGCTCGCCCGATCGGGGGAGGCCGCGATGGCCCCGCCGACGACGAACGCGGAATCGCCGGCGAACGGACAGACGACGCAGCCCACGCCCCGCCCGACCACCCCGACCCGCACCCGCCTCGCGCAGCGCGACCGCGACCGCGAGGACGCGGCCGCGCCGGAAGCCGAGCGCGACTGGCGCGAGCTCTCCCGGCTCGCGCGCGAGCATGTGCAGAACGGTGAGTTCGACGAGGCCGAGACCCTGCTCGAGCAGGCCGCCCTCCAGCTGAAGGATCGGCGCCCGACCAGCACCCGCCGGCGCACCGTCTTCGGCCTCCGCGCCCGCCTCGCCCACGACCTCGCGGCCTTCGGCGAGATCGAACGCGCCGACCTGCTCGCG
>CAUJGH010000523.1 GCA_963169575.1 Myxococcota bacterium
CGTCGATCGCGCGCGACAGGGCCGAGACCTGCTGGGCCTTCAGGTCGAAGCTCTGGTTGATGTTGCTGATCTGCGAGAGCTGGTTCACGACCTCGACGTACGCATTGAGCACGACCCGGCGATAGCGGTAGATCGCCGCGATCTGCTCCGCGCTCGCGCCCTGGTAGGCGGCCCGGATCTGGGATTTGTTGACGAGGGGAACCATCAGCTCCGCCGCCACGTTGTAGAGAAGCGACTCGGGAGCGGTGAAGAGCGATGCCAGCGCAAAGGAATCGAATCCCACCGCGGCGGCAATGTCGAGCTGCGGAAAGAACCGCGCCCGCGCCGCCTTCACGTCGAGCTCGGCGGCCGCCAGCTCGAGCTCCGCCTGCCGGACGTCGGGCCGATTGATCAGGAGATCCGCAGGCGAGCCGGGATGAACCGGATCGAGTGCGATCGCCTCGAACGTCGCGGACGGGCGCTCGATCGGCTGGGGAGGACGACCACACAGGAAGTTGATCCGATTCTCCGCCACGACGATCTGCTGCTTGACCTCGTAGAGGCGGCTCCGGTTCTTGGCGACCTCGGCGACGAAGCGCTGGACGGCCAGCTCCGTCGCCCGGCCGGCCTCCTTCTGGAGGCGAATCGTCTCGAGCGCGTTCTGCTGGACCTCGATCATCTGCATCAGGATCATCAGCTGATTGTCGAGCGCCATCAGCTCGTAGTAGGAGCTCGCGATCTCCGCGACGAGATTCGTGATCATGAAGTTCCGGCCCTCCCGCGTGGACAGGAACCGCATGGTGGCGGCCTTCTTCTCGTTGCGGAGCTTCTTCCAGATGTCCAGCTCCCACGAGAACTCCGCCGCAAAGCGGAAGTCCGGCAGCGGGTCGGGGAAATCCCTGCCCCGCTTGATCTCGAGATTCTCCTCGACCGCGCCGTCGCGCGTGTACTCTCCGACCTTGTCGACGCCGGCACCCGCGCCCAGCGTGATGAAGGGCAGGTAGGCGCCCTTGCGCCGGAGGACTTCGGCCTTCGAGACCTCGATTTCCTGCAGCAGGATGTTCAGCTCCTGGTTGTTCTCCAGGGCCGATTCGATGATCGCTGTGAGCCGTTCGTCGTCGAAGAATTCAGGCCATTCCGTCTCGGCGGCGCTCGCCTGCTCGCCGGCCTGGGGAAATTCGCCGGGAATCGGGGGCGGCGCCTCGCCGAGCTGCTCGACGAGCGGGCTCTGGGCGGGCACCGCGAACGGCAGCTCCGCGCAACCCGCCAGCACGAACACGCAGCAGGCCACCGCGAACGGGATCGAGAGTCCATGCGCCATCACAACGCGTTCTCCGTCGTGTCGAGGTCGCCGAGCGAAGAGACTGCGCCATCGCGCTCCGACTCCTCGCTGAGCGGGAGGTCGGTCTCGTCGCGGAGAAGCTTCTTTCCGTCGGACAGACGTGCGAAGAGGTAGTAGAGACCCGGGATCACGACCACGCCGACGAGCGTGCCGAAGAGCATGCCGCCGACGCCGGTCACGCCGATCGTGCGATTTCCGATCGCGCCCGCGCCCTTGGCGACGACGAGCGGAACGAGCCCGGCGACGAACGCGAACGACGTCATCTGGATCGGCCGGAAGCGCAGCTTCCCGCCTTCGATGGCGGCATCCCGGAGCGACGCGCCCTCGCGCCGCCGCTGCACGGCGAACTCGACGATCAGGATCGCGTTCTTCCCCAGCAGGCCGACGAGCATGATCAATCCGAGCTGCGCCCAGACGTCGTTCGCGAGCCCCGCGGCCTGCAGGAAGAGGAACGAACCGAAGATGCCCACCGGCAGCGACGCGATCACGGCCAGAGGCAGCAGGAAGCTCTCGTACTGCGCCACCAGGACGAGATAGACGAAGGCGACGACGACGAGGAAGATGGAGAGCGCCGCGTTGCCCTTGCGCGCTTCGTCCCACGACAGGCCTTCCCATCCGAGCTCGTAGCCTCGCGGAAGCGTCGCCTCGGCGACCTCGCGGACGGCCTGGATCGCCTGCCCGGTCGAGAAGCCGCGCGCCGGAACCAGCTGGATCGCCGCGGACGGATAGAGGTTGTAGCGGGTGATCTCGTTCAGGCCCTGCTCCTTCTTGAGCTCCATGAAGGACGAGTACGGGACCATCTCTCCTTCCTCGTTCTGGACGAAGAGGTTGTCGAGATCCTGCGGCATGCGCCGGAACGCGGGCCACGCCTGGACGTACACCTTGTAGAACTGGTTGAATCGGACGAAGCCCTGCTCGTAGGTGCTCCCGATGAGGATGTTGAGGTTGGTGAGCGCGGCCTCGATCGATACGCCCTTCTGCATGGCCACGTCGTTGTGGATCACGAGCTCGTACTGCGGATAGTCGGACGCGTAGAACGTGAACTGGCTGGCCACCTCCTCACGCTCGGACAGGGAAGCCATGAACCGATCGGTGAGCTCTCCGAGCCGCTGGTAGTCGGGCGTGCTGGACTGGGTCTCGTCCAGGATGCGCAGCGAGAGCCCGCCGGCCGCGCCGAAACCCGGAATCGCGGGCGGCTCGAAGAATTCGAGCTTGACGTCCGTCATCTCTCGAGTGCGCTCTTCGAGCTCTTCGATGATCTCGACTGCGGTGAGCTCTCTTTCGGACCAGTCCCGGAGATTGATGATCGCGGTCCCCGCGTTCGACCCTCGACCCTCCGTGAGGACCTCGTACCCGGCGACGGAGGTCACGGACCGCACGCCGTCGATCGTATGGGCAATCCGCTCGAGCTCGAGCGATTTGTCGTTCGTGTACTCGAGGGTCGAGCCCGGCGGCGTCTGAAGGACCGCATAGATCGTTCCCTGGTCCTCGCCCGGGATGAAGCCGCTCGGAACCACCTCGCTCATCGCGACGATGCCCAGACTGAACACGCCGACGACGCCGAGCGTCACGCCGCGCCGGACGACGATCGGACTGAGCAGCCGGCCGGCATAGGCGTTCGTGACCCGGTCGACACCGCGGCTGAAGGATTTCTGCACGAACGGAACGCCGAGCAGCAGGAATCCGATCGGCCCCCAGAGCCAGTACGCGACGTAGAGGAGTCCCGCCATGAGCACCGCGGCGGCGAGAGCCAGGAGGACGAGCCGAGCCCGCCCCTGCTCGCGCAGCCGCGCCCAGCGCGCCGCCAACGCATTCTCGTGCGTGTGCGCGTGGGCATCTCCGCTTCCATGCGGCTTCAGGATCATCGCGCAGAGCACGGGCGTGAGCGTCAGCGCGACCAGACCGGACAGGATGATCGTCGAGGCCATCGTCACGCCGAATTGCCGATAGAAGACGCCGACGGGTCCGGGCACGAACGTCACCGGAACGAACACGGCCGCCATCACGAGCGTGATCGCGATGATCGCGCCGCTGATCTCCTGCAGGACCTCCATGGTCGCGCGGTAGGGCGAGAGACGGGTCTCCGCCATCTTGGCGTGCACGGCCTCGACGACCACGATGGCGTCGTCGACGACGACGCCGATGGCCAGGACCATCGCGAAGAGCGTGATGAGATTGATCGAGAAGCCCATCATCGACAGGACGAAGAAGCTTCCGATCAACGAGACCGGCACGGCCAGGGTCGGGATGAGCGTCGAGCGCAGATCGCCGAGGAACATGAAGACGACGAGCGAGACCAGGATGAACGCTTCCAGCAGCGTATGCAGCACCTGTTCGATCGACGCGTCCACGAAGCGCGAGACGTCGTACGAGATCTCGTAGTCCATCCCGGGCGGGAACGACTGCTTGAGCTCCTCCAGCGTCGATTTGACCTCTTCGATGATCTCGGCGGCATTGGATCCGGGGGTTTGCTTCAACACCATCGACGCGGCGGGATGGCCGTTGACGTCCGAATAGATGTCGAAGAACTCCGAACCGAGCTCGATGCCGGCATGCTGCGGGGGTCGCGCCTTCGCCTGCTGCGCGTCGTGGGCCGCGAGGGCGTCGTTCTCGCCGTGCTCGCCGCCCGCCGGGCCGCCGGTGCGCTCGGCCGATCCCGGATCGTCGGCGTTCACCTGCCAGCCGGGCGACGTGCTCGAATCGCCGGGGGGGACGCAGACGTCCGCCAGGCGCAGGATCTCGCCGTTCGGCAAGGCTCTCAGGATGATGTTCGCGTACTGCTCGGGCTCGGTGTACCGCCCGACGTAGGTCAGCACGTACTCCTTCGACTGCGAGACCATCCCCGTGGCCTGACCGAGACGGCCGGGCGAGCCGATGATGCTCTGCTCGGCGAGTGCCTCCATCACGTCTTCGACGGAGACTTCGTAGGCGCGCATGCGTTCCGGGTTGAGCCAGATTCGCATCGCGAAGGTCCGGTTGCCGAGGTTCTGCGGGATGCCCATGCCCGGAATGCGCTTCAGCACGGGCATGACGTAGACGTTCGCGTAGTTGAAGAGATCCTTCTGATCCGTATTCGGATCCGTGCTGTACAGGTTCAGGTACATCAACATGCTGGGCACGACCTGACTGACCAGGATGCCCTCGCGCACCACGAGGGGTGGGAGCCGGCTCAACATGATGTTGACCCGGTTCTGCACGTTGACGACGTTGATGGCCGGATCGGTGCCCGGCTCGAAGAAGATCCGGATCACGGCTTCCCCGGCGCTCGTCGCGTCGGAGACCATGTACCGCATGTTCTGGACGCCGTTGATCGACTGCTCGAGCGGGATCAGGACGGAATCCACCAGAACCTTGGCGCTCGCGCCGGGATAGGCGATGGACACGTAGACGGTCGGCGGCGCGACGTCGGGAAACTGTGCGATCGGGAGGCTCGTGATCCCGAGGGTTCCCATGAACACGACGATGATCGAGAGCACGAGCGCGAGGGCGGGCCTGAAGAGGATCTTCCTGAACATGGGCGGCCTATGTTTGAAATGGCTCTCGCGGGAGTTCCGGCTCTCCTACTCCGCGTGCCATTTCATGTTCGAGAGGGCGACTTCGGGGCTCCTGACCTCGAACTCGAGGGCCTGTCCATCGCGGACCTGCCGGACCCCTTCCAGGACGATCTGATCGCTCTCCTCGAGCCCGCTACCGACGACGAAGACGTCTTCGAGCTCGTGAGCGACCTTGATCTCGCGCTGATGTGCGATGCCTTCCGCGTCCACGACGTAGACGTACTGCCGGTCGAGGATCTCGAAGGTCGCGCGCTGCGGAATCACGAGCCCGCCGCGCAACGTCTCGTTGATCATGAGCGTGCCCGTCTGGCCGTGGCGGAGCAGGCGATCGGGATTCGGGAAGTCGGCTCGAAACTGGATGTTGCCGGTCTTGTTGTCGAAATCGGACTCGACCGTGACCGTGTCGCCGGCGTTCTGGTCGAAGATCGCGCCGTTCGCCAGGCGGAGCTCGATCGTCGCACCGGAGAGATGGAGTCGCTGCGAGTTCTCCGGATCGTTCGCGTTCGGAAGCGATTTGTAACGGAGGTAGTTCGCCTCCGGCACGTTGAAGTAGACCCACATCAGCTCGTTGTCCGAGACCGTCGTGAGAATGTCGCCCTCTTCGACGAGACTTCCCTGCTGCATGTACTGTCGATCGACGATGCCGTCGAACGGCGCGACGATGTTCGTGAACCCGTACTCGGCCGACGCGAGATCGTACTCCGCCTGCGCCCGATCCCGCTCCGCGGTCGCCATCGCGAGCTCCTGATCGGAGACGACCTTCTGCTCGAAGAGCTTCTTCGTGTTCTCGAGCGTGATCTCGGCGAGATTGAGCTTGGCCCGGTCCGTTTCCAGTCGGGCCTGGTAGACGACCGGGAGGATCTTGAAGAGGAGCTGTCCCTGCTGGACGAACTGGCCCTCCTGGACGCGGATCTCCTGCAGGTATCCGCCCTGCAGCGCTCGAAGCTCGATGTGGCGACGCGAGTGGATCTGGCAGACGTAGCTCTGCTTCGTCGGAACGTCCCGACGGGCCGGGCGCGTCACGACGATCGGATGCTCGGCGCTCTCGTGTTCTTCATGGCCTCCTTCATCCGCCCGGCCCGATCCACAACCGATCGAGACGAAAAGAAGAATCAGAACAAGGCACGCCAGGAAGGCAAGGGCAGCGGAGCGAATCGACGAGGTGGATGTCATATGGCCTGGGGGTGATGCCCGGATCGATGCCGGGATAGGGCGGCAGCGATGATATGGAATGAAGTCGCCATGGCAACGACGCGCAATAATCCCTTCGGCCAAGGGCCGCGGAACCGCCGGGGCTCCTCGGTCGACGACGGCCCGCACCGCTTTCGCAGGCGTTCGCGCCGGAATCGAGCCCTCCGCCGGCCCGCAGCTTCCACGCACATTCTCATTGGACGTGAACCCGTCGTCGCGAGCTCGGACTGGCCGCGTTTCCGCAAGTCGCCGTCGCTCGAGGCTCGGCCTCGGAGGATGGCGTGCGCAGTCGTCCGATGCGCGACACCACCATCGCGACCGGGAAGTTCCGCGGACTCTTCAATTTCCGGGTCCTTGCTACGGGCGACGACTACGAACCCCGCAATCGGCCTCCGGTTCCCGGATTTTCGAGTTCGTCGCATCGGCCGTCCCGTCGGCGTTCTTCGGGACGCATCCGGCGACGGGCGAGTCGATCGAGCGAGAATCACGGCGTTCGGTGTCGGGCCCGTCCCCGGGCGAGCTCGAGCCCCCATCGCACCCGGCTCCCAGTCGCTTCGCGGATGCGCTCGGATGCCGCGCGGGAAGCGACGGCTCACCAGGCGGGCCCTTCCCGGCGCGTCTGCCCTTCGTCTCGGAGCCCGATTCCGGCCAGGAGCCGCCTGCCCGACACGTGGGCCGGCGGAAGGATGGCTCCGGAGCCGCATCCGAAGCGCCGTCGAGGGAAGTGCTGCAATGCGCGTTCGCATGGCCCATCCCGATCTCGCAGAGGTCGCCTAGCAGGTCGACGAGTCGATCGGGGCGCAACACCACCGGCAGCACGAAGAGGATCGCGCTCGTCGCGTCCGCGGATCGACGAGAAAATGAGAGCGAGCAGGTCCCGGACGCGGGATTCCCCGGAGCGGTGAGGACATCGCCGTGGCCGTCTCCTCCCGGGACAGCGATCGGATCGGGCGATTGCACTGCTCCGCGGAACGGCCCCTCGCAAATCGAATCAAGCCGGCTGCCAGGCCCGCCGCGCGGACGATCGCTCGATGGCATCGAGCACGCGCTGATTGCGAACTCCGTCCTCGAAGTCGGGCCGAACGCGCTCGCCCGCGGCGAAGGCCCGCACGAAGTCGACGACGGTATGAATGAAGGTGTGCTCGTAGCCGAGGACATGGCCGGGGGGCCACCAGGCATCGACGAACGGATGACTCGGATCGGTCGCGAGAATCGTCCGGAAGCCGCTCTCGGGCCCGCTCTCTTCGTAGAGCTCGAGCTCGTTCATGCGCTCGAGATCGAAGGCGAGACTGCCACGACTGCCGTTGATCTCGAAGCGGTTGTAGTTCTTGCGACCGGGAGCGAAGCGCGAGCCCTCGACCGTCCCGACCGCGCCGCTCTCGAAACGCAACAGCGCGAGCGCCGCGTCGTCGACGTCGACCGGCCCGCGCCCCCCTCCTTCGAGCGGCCGCTCGGCGACGAAGGTCTCGAGCAGGCCGCTCACCTCCCGGATCTCGCCCACGAGAAAGCGCGCGAGATCGATCGAATGGGATGCGATGTCGCCGAGCGCGCCGCTTCCGGCGCGCGCGCGCTCGAGTCGCCAGACGCGCGGGAATGCGGGATCGACGATCCAGTCCTGCAGGTAGGTCCCTCGAAAATGATGGATGCGGCCGAGCCGCCCCTCGTCGATCAGCCGCTTCGCGAGCAGGACCGCGGGAGCGCGGCGATAGTTGTGGCAGACCATGTCGAGCAGATCTCGCGCGCGCACGCCGGCCAGCATCTCTTCCGCCTCGGCGAGCGTGTTCGCGAGGGGCTTCTCGCAGAGAATCGCCTTGCCGGCCGCGGCCGCCGCGAGCGCGATCTCGCGATGGGAATCGCCCGGCGTGCAGATGTCGACGACGTCGATGTCGGGTCGTGCCACGACTTCCTGCCACGCGCTCGAATGTTCCGCGAATCCGAGTCGCTCGGCCGCCTCTTCCGCCGCGCCCCCGTTGCGACCGCAGACGACCTGGAGAACGGGACGCACGGGCAGCTCGAAGAAGCGCCCGGCCTGACGCCACGCGTTCGCATGCGCCCGCCCCATGAACTGGTATCCGATCTGCGCGACACGGATCTCGGCTTTGCGCTTCATCGTCTCCCTCGTCGGTTCGCTCGTCCCGCTTCGCGCAGAAGGTCTGCCTAGCTTCGATAGGCCTGTCGGCCGATGCCCTGGACGGCGATGCCCTGCGCAGGCAGGACCCGTCCCTGCAGTGCCGCCATGCTCGCGGCGGCCCGGTCGACGTGGCGAGCAAAGGCGATCGATCCCTTCAGGATCGGGAGCAGAGCGTCACGGTCCTGGGTGCGGGCTGCCGGGTATTCGTGCTCGACGATCAGCGGCGTCTTCGCGACGTCGAGCTCGAGCAGCTCGCGCGCCGCCAGTTGATGATCGAGCCAGTCGACGCTGCGGTTCTGGAGATAGGCGAGCGGGTCGTGCCGGGCGGTGCCGGGAAGCTCGTGCTCGCAGAAGGCGGTCTGCTTCTTCCAGGCGTTCGCCTGGGCCGCGGGATCCGAAGCGACGCGGCCCAGGGTCCAGTCGCCGCGCTCGACCGTCTGTCCGCCGTAGCCCCAGGCCGAGACGCCTCGCGCATCGACGACCTGGCCCTTGACGTGGAAACCCGAGATCAGGAACGCGTAGCCCGAGTCGCGCAGCCACTGGAAGATCGAACGCGTGTCCTGTCCCATCAGGATCGCATGCGAGGGGTCGTAGTGGACGCGGAGTTGATCGCCGACGCCGTGGCGCTCGCAGATCCGATGCAGGGCGACCCAGAGGCCGGGGGTATAGGCGATGTTGTTGTGGAAATTGTCGCCCGTCGTCCAGCCCGGCATCGGGCACTGCTCGATGCGGTACTCGAGCCCGCGCGCCCGGGCCTCGCGCAACAGCGGGATGAACGCGCTCTCGAAGTCGACGAGATTCTCGTCCATCGAGAGCTTCTGATTGCGGCCGACGAATCCACAGACCGCCGGCGCTCCGAGCAGCACGGCCGCGTCGAAGACCCGGAGCATGAAGTCGTGCTTCTGCCGCCGGAGCGCCGGATCTTCATGCAGCATGTTGTCGAAGTACGCGAGATCGGCGATCGCGACGCCCGTCGCCTCGAGCGCCTTGCGCACGCGAGCGGCGCGCGCGGGCGAGAAGGGCTCGCGCAGGTCGAGGGTATTCGCGACGGGGTCGAGCATCGCGTCGGCCGGCACGTCGGAGACCGAGGGGTGCAGCGCGGCCGAGAGCTGGATGCAGTCGACCTCGAGCTCCGCGGCGTAGGCGAGCCAATCCTCGATCGCGCGATCGGGATCCGCATCCCGTACCGCGCGGGGCGTCAGCTCCTGGATCGCCGCCGTCAGGACGCCGACCGGCATGAATTGCGGCTCGAAGCTCACGATGGCCATCTGCGACTCCCGTTTCCCTCGTCGGCGCCCGGCTTCCGAGCACGAATCGAATCGTTTCCCGATCGAGCGCGATCCGTTTCCCGATCGAGCGCCCTCGCTCCGCGCCCATCCACGATCAGCCGCCGGCGTTTCGCTCCCAGGCGCTCTTCATGAAGCGCAGCCCCTCGCGCGCGAGCGTTTCCTCGTCGTCGAACATCGAGCGCCAGATGCGCGTCGCGGCCGCCAGACTCGGAAGCGCCTGGCCGAAGGCCTCGATCGTGAGCCAGCCGTCGTAGCGCGTCCTCCGGAGTGCGTCGAAAGTCTCCGCCCAGCGGACCTGACCGCGACCGGGCGTGCTTCGATCGGATTCGGAGACGTGGACGTGCGTGATCTCGCGGCCGGCGGCCAGGATGGCGGCGGCGGGATCCTTCTCTTCGATGTGGGCGTGGAAGGTGTCGTAGTGGACGCCGACGTTCGACCGGCCGACGTCGTGGACGAAGCGGACGGTATCGGCCGTGCAGTTGAGCAGGTAGATCTCGAAGCGGTTCAAGAACTCGAGCGTCAGGGAGATGCCCGCGCGCTTCGCATGGTCGGCAGCGTGGCGGATCGTCTCGACGCCGTGCGCCCATTCCTCCTTCGTCGGTCCCGCCCCGCTGAACCGCCCGAGCGCGGCGTACAAGGGGCCCGCGAGGATCTGCGCGCCGGCAGCCTGCGCACAGTCGACCGTCCGCTCGAGACCCGCGCGCGCCGCCGCGCGAATCGCCGCATCGCCGGCGATCGGATCTTCGCTCGGAATGCGCACGTTGACGGCCGTCCGCTCGAGTCCGAGATCGTCGAGTCGCCGCGCGAGTACGGCCAGGCGCTCCGGCGTCGCTCCCATGAGGGGAAGCTCGACGCCGTCGAAGCCCATCTGCTTCAGGCGTTCGTAGAGCGGGAGCCAGCGCTCGAGCGTCGGATCGTCCGTCCAGAGCAGGAGATTCATTCCATACTTCATCGGGACACCCCCGTCCGGACCCGATCGATGACGCGGCGCACCCGATTCTCGAGGCGCTCCTGCGCCCCCGATCGCGGCGACGGATCGAGCTTGCCGTCGGTGGCACGCTGCCAGAGGGACTCGAGGCTCTCGCGGCCGCCGAGGATCGCCTGCCCGAGCTCCCCGTTCCAACCGGCATAACGCGCCTCGACGAAATCCGCGAGCGTCCGCTCCTCGATCAGGCGGGCAGCGCATTCGAGCGCGCGGGCGACCGTATCCATCCCGCCGACGTGCGCATGGAAGAGATCGATCGGGTCGATGCTCTGCCTCCGGAGCTTCGCATCGAAGTTGAACCCGCCGCTCCCGAGGCCGCCGCCGCGCAGGATCTCGTAGAGGCCGAGGGTCATCTCCTCGACGCTGTTCGGAAACTGGTCCGTGTCCCAGCCGTTCTGCGGATCGCCGCGATTGGCGTCGACGCTTCCCAGCAGGTCGCAGGCGACGGCCGTCGCGAGCTCGTGCTGGAAGCTGTGCCCCGCCAGCGTCGCGTGGTTGACCTCGATGTTGAGCTTGATTTCGCGCTCGAGGCCATGGCGCTGGAGGAAGCCGTGGACGGTCGCGACGTCGTGGTCGTACTGGTGCTTCGTCGGCTCGTGGGGCTTGGGCTCGATCAGGAGGGTGCCTTCGAAGCCGATCCGGTGTTTGTGTTCGACGACCAGCTTCATGAAGCGGCCGAGCTGCTCGTTCTCGCGGCGGAGGTCCGTGTTGAGGAGCGTCTCGTAGCCCTCGCGACCGCCCCAGAGGACGTAGTTGGCGCCGCCGAGTCGCTGCGTCAACTCGAGGCAATGCTTGACCTGCGCGGCGGCGCAGGCGAAGACCTGGGGGTCGGGGTTGGTCGCGGCTCCGGATGCATAACGCGGATGGGAGAAGAGATTGGCCGTCCCCCAGAGCAGGCGCACCCCGGTCTCCGCCATGCGCTCGAGCATGTAGTCGCCCATGCGATCGAGCCGATCGCAGCTCTCCGCGAAGGTCGAACCCTCGGGCACGACGTCGCGATCATGGAAGCAGTAGAAGGGAACGCCCAGCTTCGAGAAGAGCTCGAAGGCGACGTCGGTCTTGTGGCGCGCCTGCTCGAGCGGATCGAGCACGTCCTGCTGCCAGGGCCGCTCGAAGGTCCCGGCGCCGAAGGTGTCGTCGCCCGCCCAGCAGAACGTATGCCAATAACAGACGGCGAAGCGCAGATGGTCCTCCATCCGCTTGCCGAGCACGATGCGATTCGGGTCGTAATGGCGAAATGCGAGCTCGGACTCCGTTTCGGGTCCTTCGTATGCGATCCGGGCCACGTCGGGGAAATAGGGCGCTCTCATGTTTGCAGCTCCTCGGCGAGAGGGGTGGAACCGAGTCCGGGAAACGAGCCCGCGAGGGCGCGGTACAGGTCGCGGAACTGGGGCCGGCGCGCGCGCGCGTGGTCGACGAGCGCGGGGTCGGGGAGCGCCACGAAGTCTTCCGGCGGCGAGGCACAGATCGTTTCCCGACTCCCTGCGCCGGCGCCGAGCAGGGCGAGACGAGCGGCCCCCAGCGCGGCGCCGAGCTCGCCCCCGCGCCGGTAGAGGAGCGGGCGCTCGAGAGCGCTCGCGAGGAGCGTCCCCCAGAGCGCGCTGCGGGCGCCACCACCGATCACGGAGACGGTCTCGATCGAGCTGCCCGCCGCGAGCAGCACCTGCTGCGCATCGGCGAACGC
>CAUJGH010000524.1 GCA_963169575.1 Myxococcota bacterium
ACATCTCGATCATCAGCTCGCCCGTCGCATCGAACTCGGAGAGCGAAGGCGCGAACTCGAGCGCCGTGCCCGGATGCGCCCGCACCGTACGGCAGAGGGCGAAGATCTCGTCGTCGCCCGCATGGAAGGACGGCACGCGGCGACCTTCCATGTCCTGGTGCACCGGCGTCCGACCCGAAGACAGGCCGAGCCCGCCCGCGCGCAGACTCTCGGCGAGCAGTGCGGACATCGCCTCGATCTCGGCCGGCGTCGCGCGCTCCGAGACGGCGCCGTCGCCCATCACGAGCCGGCGGATCGCCGAATGCCCGACGAGAAAGCCCGCATTGATGCCGAGGCCCCCTTCGAACTGGTCGAGATATTCCCCGAAGCCGCGCCAGCCCCAGGCGCCACCCGCCTCGAGCGCCTCGAGCGGCATGCCCTCGACCCGCGAGAGCATGCGCCGCAGATAGCGGCCGCCGTCGTCCGCGAGGGGCGCGATCGTGAATCCGCAGTTGCCGCCGACGATCGTCGTGACGCCGTGGAAGCAGGACGGCGTCAGCGAGCGGTCCCAGAGGATCTGCGCATCGTAATGGGTATGGAGGTCGATGAAGCCCGGCGCCACGATCGCACCGTCGGCATCGAGGGACTCGCGCGCGGGCTCGGAGATCCGGCCGATTGCCGCGATCCGCCCGTCGCGGATGCCGACGTCCGCCGTGCGCCGCGGCGCTCCCGTTCCATCGACGACGACGCCGCCCCGGATCAATCGGTCGAGCATGGCTACCTCACTTCCCGGTTCCGTTCCCGGGTCATTCTCCAGCGCGCGCCGCAGCGGCGCAAGTCAGGCTTCGGGCGTCCCCGTATCGCCGAGGCCCCGTTCGAGGTCGCCGCGCGCCGCCCGTGCGAGACCGAGGTAGCGCCGCTTGAACGCCTCGAGCGTCTCCTCCTCGAGATCCTCGAGATCGAGCAGCGCGTTGTGGGCGCCCTGGGTCGCCCGGATCAGCTCGTCGAGCTTGACCTGGATCGCCTCGGTATCCCGGTACTGGGTGTTCTGGATCAGGAAGACCATCAAGAAGGTCACGATGGTCGTGCCCGTATTGATGACCAGCTGCCAGGTATCGCTGAAATCGAAGATCGGCCCGGTCACGATCCAGGCGAGGATCAATGCGAGCGCCGCGACGAAGGCCCGCGGTCGTCCGGTCTGCCGCGCGGCGAACTTGGCGAACAGGGAATACCAGGCATAACGGCGCATCGATGGACCCTCCTGAGACCGACTAACGAGAGGCAGGCGGACGGTAGCAGGCGGCGGGCCTGCGGGCGGCAGGTGGCGCGGCCCCCGCTCGGCGCCGATCGCCGGCGCGCACGCGCGGAGCGACGGCGGCGCGGATCAGAGCGACTCGAGGAAGGCCAGCAGCGCGGCCCGCTCTTCGGGCGTCAACGTGAACGGCACGAGCCGCTCGGCGCCCGGGCCGCCGCCCCGCTCATAGAAGTCGACGACCGCCTCGAGACGATCGAGGCTCCCGTCGTGCATGTAGGGCGCCGTGCGGGAGACGAAGCGAAGGCTCGGCGCGCGGAAGGCCGTCGCGGCGCCGGAGACGGCGGTTCGATGGATGACGGGCGCGATGACCTCGCCGGACGTCACGGTCGGGCCCCCGAGATCCCGGCCGGCATGACAGAGACTGCAGCGAAGGCGCTCCGAGAAGAAGAGCGCCATGCCGGCTCGCTCCCGCGCACCGAATGCGGCGGCGTCGTCCCAGAGCAGCGCGCGATCGAAAGGGCTGTCGCGACGGACGAGCGTCCGAAGATAGGCGGCAAGCGCGCGGATCACGGTCGACTCGCCGAGGGGCTCGGCGCCGAAGGCATCGCGGTGGAGCCCGGCGATGGCGGGATCCGCGGCCAGCCGTGCAGCCGCGTCTGCATCGAAGCCGAGCTCGACCGGGTCGCGGCCGGTCAACGGGACGCGAAGCTGCGCTTCGAGGGTCGTGAATCCCTGATCGATCCACGTGAACGACGCGTTGTCGGCGACGTTCCAGAGGCTCGGCGTATGGCGCGCCGGCGAGCGGCCATCGGCGCCGATCGAAAGGCGGCGCCCATCGGTGAAGTCCCGATCCGGATCATGACAGGTCGCACAGCTGGCGCGCTGGTTGAACGAGAGCCGGACGTCCGTGAAGAGCCGGCGACCGAGAAGCGCCCGCGACTCGGCCACGGAATCGCCCGCCGCGACGGCCGGAGGCGGGCCGTTTTCGGGATCGGGCACGCGATCGGATCCGGCGCGCCCGGTCGAGGCGATCGCGATCGCGCAGCCCGCCACGATCGATGCGCGGATGAAGAAAAGGCGATGGCCACACCGCCTTGCCCGCGTGCGCGCGGCCTCCGGGAGGCCGGCGCCGGCCTCCGCCCTCTTCACTCCCAGCTTCGCCCGTTGTTCCGCGACAGCGTCTCGTCGACCTTCGCGAGCGCCTTGCGCTCCTCCAGCCATTCGGCGAAATCGGATTGCGCTGCGCCGTCGGCCTGGCTCGCGAGCCATCCGTCCATCGCGGCCATCAGCTGCTCCGCGAGCGCCCGATCGTTGCGGAACAGAACCATGTAGCTGCGCTTGACCTCGTCGAGCCGGCCCGTCGCGAGGTAGGCCTCGGCGCGATACTCGACCGCGGGATAGAAGAGATCGTTGATCGCGAGGGCGCGGTCGTAGGATGCGATCGCCTTCTCGTACTGCCCCGTCTTTCGAAGCGCATAGCCGAGCTCGTTCGCGGCCTCGTAATGCTTCGGAAAGGCTTCCAGCGCAGCGGTCTGCGCGGCGATCGCCTTCTCGTAGGCGCGTCGGGCCTTCGCGAGCAGCGCCTCCCGGTCGTCGGCGTCTTCGGCCTTCGCCGCCTTCGCCTCGAATTTCCAGGCCTTCTGCTTGTGGCTCAGCCCCGTCCGATGCCGGCGATTCGCGACCGCCTCGGGCGATCGCGAGGAGCGCTGGGAGGAGGCGTCGCCGACACTCCCGCCGTAGCTGCCGCCGCCGCCGCCGGCTGCGAGCGCGGGGCCCGCCGCGAGAAGCACGGCGATCAGGGCCCATCCCGCGAGCCGCCGAAGGGCCGCACGCGCCACGCGGAAGTCGGGAACGAACCGTCGGAGATCGGGGGCGAGCTTCATGGCACGGCTCCTCTTCCATTTCATTCAGTCGACCGGGACCGGGCATCGGGACCCGCCATGCGCGCGATCCCCGCATCCCGGATGCTATCGGACGAAGCGACCGCCCCGAAAGCGGGACGCCCCCCGTCCGGTACCCTCAGCGAAGCGCGGATCGAGCCTCGAGGAGAGCGCCCCTTGCAAGAGACCGAAAGACGCCTGCCCTACCGCCTCGTCGACGTCGACAATCACTACTACGAACCCGACGACGCCTTCACCCGCCATCTCGATCCCGCCTTCGCCGCGCGCGCCTGCCACATCGTGCGCAGCGAAGGCGGCCGCGGGCGTCCCTTCGTCGGATCGGACCCCGCCTACTATCTCGAGATGACCCCGATCGATCGCATCGGGCGCCCCGGCGCTGTCGTCGCCGACAAGGACGGCCGCTACCGCCCGCTCCCGGACGAGGAGATGATCGAGCCCGGCACGATTCCCCGCCTCTACGATCGCGAGGCCCGGCTCGCCTGGATGGACGACGAAGGCATCGAGGCAGTCGTGATGTGGCCGAGCCTCGGGCTCGGAATGGAGTGGCAGCTGCGCGACGATCCCGCTGCCTGCGTCGCGAACCTCTCGGCCTTCAATCGCTGGGTCGACGAGGCCTGGGGCTTCGCCCATCGCCGCCGCATCTTCGCCGTCCCGACCCTGACCCTCGTCGATCTCGTGGCCGCGATCCGCGAGCTCGACGAAGTCCTGCGGCGCGGCGCGCGGATGGTCCACGTCCTCTTCGCCCCCGTCTCGACGCCGCGTGGCGGACGCACGATCGCACACCCCGATTTCGATCCGTTCTGGGCGCGGCTCGCGGAGGCCGGTGTCCCGGTCGCCTTCCACGGCGCGGAGGCCGGCTACTGCGATCTCTTCTCGGACGCCTTCGGCGAGACGCGCCGGCCGCCCGCCCATCGCCAGTCGGCCTTCCAGCGCGCGGTCTTCTGGGAGCGGCCCATCATGGATACGCTGGCCGCCCTCGTGCTGCACAACCTCTTCGGCCGCTTCCCCGGACTGCAGGCCGTCAGCGTCGAGAACGGCTCGGCCTGGGTTCCGTATCTGCTGCGCGTGATGGACAAGGCGCAGAAGACCGGGCAGTTCGGGGATTGGCTCGGCGGGCACATCGACGACCGCCCGAGCGAGATCTTCAAGCGCCATGTCTCCGTCGCCCCCTTCGACGACGACGATCTGCGCGGGCTGATCGATCTGCTCGGCGCCGATCGCGTGCTCTTCGGCTCCGACTATCCCCATCCCGAAGGCGTCGCGAATCCCTGGGACTTCCTGCGCGGCCGCGATCTCTCGGCCGACGAGCTTCAGCGCATCGCCCGGAACAACAGCGCGAAGCTGCTGGGGCTCTGACATGACGAAGAAGACGGCGATCGGAACGCGAGAGCGGCGCGCCGGACGCGTCGCGGGCAAGGTCGCGATCGTGACCGGCTCCGCCTCGGGCATCGGCCGCGCGACGGCCGAGACCCTCGCCCGCGAAGGCGCCGCGGTCGCCCTCGTCGACCTCGATCTCGAGGGCGCCGAACGCGTCGCAGCGGGCATTCGCGCGGCCGGCGGCGACGCCGCTGCGATCCGCGCGGACATCAGCCTCGAGCCGGAAATCCGCGCTGCGATCGAGGCGACCGTCGCGCGCTGGGGCGCGCTGCACGTCCTCCACAACAACGCCGCGCTGACGAGCCCCGACCACCAGCGCCGCGACGCCAGCCTGCTCGACCTCGAGGTCGAGATCTGGGACCGCACCCTCGCCGTCGACCTGCGCGGCGCGATGCTCGGCTGCAAGCACGCCGTGCCCCACATGATCGCGAGCGGCGGCGGCTCGATCGTGAATACGACCTCGAACTCCGCGCTGGCCGGCGACCTCTCGCTGAACGCCTACTCGGCGGCGAAGGCGG
>CAUJGH010000525.1 GCA_963169575.1 Myxococcota bacterium
CGGCCTCGCGGAGATGTGCGACGCACCGATCCACAGCGTCGATTCCGGCCCCGCGCTGGCTCCGGTCGCCGGCCTCGTCTACGCGAACGCCGAGTCCGCCCGCTCGCGAGACGCCGGCGCGCTCGACGTCCTCGTCGTCGACGCCGGCGGGACCTCCGTCGACATCAGCCCGACCCGGGAGGGCCGCGTCGTCTACAGCCGGGAGAAATGGCTCGGCCCGCGCTGGATCGGCCACATGACGGGACTGCCCGCGGTCGAAACGCGCTCGATCGGGGCCGGCGGCGGCTCGATCGCGAGCGTCGATCCGGACGGATTGCTGAGCGTCGGCCCCCGCAGCGCCGGAGCGCTGCCCGGCCCGGCTTGTTATGGCCGAGGCGGCGGTGAGGCGACCGTGACCGACGCCGCACTCGTCCTCGGACACATCGATCCCGACTACTTTCTCGGCGGCCGCATGCCCCTCGATCCGGAGCGCGCGCGAGCGGTCCTCGCCGAACGTGTCGCAGCGCCCCTCGGCCTCTCGGTCGCAGACGCGGCGGCGGCCGTCCTCAGCGTCTTCTCGGAGAACATCCGGAGCTTCTTCTCCGAGATGACGATCGTCCAGGGTCTCGATCCGAAGGAGTGCATGATCGTCGCCGGCGGGGGCGCGTCGGGGCTGAACATCGTGTCCGTCGCGCGCGAGCTCGGCGTCGCTCGCGTCGTGATCCCGACCTTCGCCGCGGGCATGAGCGCCGTCGGCGGCCAATTCGCGGACCTCTTCACGTCGGCCGCCCGCAGCGTCCAGACGACGTCGATCGCACCCGATCGCGCGGCCATCGGACGTGCGCTCGACGAGATCGACGCCGCCGCAGAACGGTTCTTCGCCCGGGTGACGTCGCACGGCGAGCGCCGCCGGGAGCTCGTCTGCGAGGCGCGTTATGCCAACCAGCTCTGGGAGATCGACGTCCTGCTGGCGCCCGAATGGCGCGGCGAGAGCGAGGCGGACTGGCACGCGCTGAAGGCGCGCTTCGATCGGCTCCACCGATCGCTCTTCTCCGTCGACGAGCCCGGCGCGCCGCTCGAAATCCTGGGCCTGCGCGGCGAAGCGCGCGTCGCGCGCCCCCACCCCCAGCTCGCGCCGCGAGGTTCGGGGGCCGCGGACCGCCGCAGCGCGGATTCCGGATCGGTGCGCGCGGCACGCCCGCGCCCGGTGCGCTTCGCAGGCGAGTCCGATTTCCGAGCGGACGTCCCGATCCATCGGGGCGGCGCCCTCGCCGTCGGAACGCGCATCGAGGGGCCCGCGATCCTCGAAGAGGAGACGACGACGATCGTGCTCGATTCCGGCGCCGTCGCGACCGCCGGCCCGGCTCACTACGCCATCGAGCTCCGAAGCGCGCCGGCGACGGGAGACCCACGATGAACGCCTCCACCTCGCCCGCTTCCCGCGCGGACGCGCGACCGGAGCTCGACGAGAGCGAGGGCGATCGGCTGCGGGTCGTCGATCTCGCGATCTTCTCCAATCGCCTCGACGGCATCGTGCGCGAGATGGAAAACACCCTGCTGCGCACCGCGCGCAGCTCGGTCATCGGCCTGGCTCGCGATTTTTCCTGCTCGATCGTGACCGCCGACCACGAGCTGCTCGCCAGCGCCGAGGGCCTCCCCGTCCACGTCTACGGGTCGGGGCTCCTCTCGCAGTCACTCCGCCGCCATCATCCCTCGCCCCGACCGGGCGACGCCTATCTCCACAACGATCCCTACGACGGCAACACCCATGCCGGCGACCACTCGCTCCTCGTCCCCGTGTTCGTCGACGGCGAGCATCTCTTCACCGCGATCGCGAAGGCGCATCAGGCGGACATCGGCAATTCGCTGCCGACGACCTACATGCCGACGGCCGCCGACGTCTACGCCGAAGGCGCACTCATCTTCCCCTGTGTGCTCGTGCAGCGCGACTACCGGGACGTCGACGACATCGTCCGGATGTGTCGACGGCGCATCCGGGTCCCGGAAGTCTGGTACGGAGATTTCCTCGCGATGGTCGCCGCGGGACGCATCGCCGAGCGGCGACTCGGCGAGCTCTGCCGCCGCTTCGGCACCGAGCGGGTGCGCACCTTCATCCGCGACTGGTTCGACTACACGGAGCGGCGCGCCCGCCGTGCGATCCGCGCCCTGCCCGAAGGCACGATCCGTGTCGCGACCCGCCTCGACCCCTACCCCGGCCTCGAGGCCGGCCTCGCCCTCGGCGCCACGATCGAGGTCGACCATACCGAGGGGCGGATCCGCGCCGATCTGCGCGACAACCCGGACTGCGTGCCGATCGGACTCAACCTGACGGAGGCGACCTCGAAGAACGCGGTCGTCGCGGCGCTCATGATGGTGATGAACTCGCGGCCGGACGATCAGCGGGCGTTAGTACCGCTCAACGGAGGGAGCTTCCGCTGCTTCGAGGTGCTCGTGCGCGAGAATTGCGTCGCCGGCATCCCGCGCCATCCGGCTTCCTGCTCGCTCGCGACGGGTGAGGTCGGCGTACGGCTCTGGGCCGCGATCACCGCCGCCTTCGCCGAGAGCAGCGAGGGCCTCGGCTCCGCCGAGACCGGATTCGGGGCGCCGCCCTACCTCGCGGTCGTGTCCGGAGAAGATCCCGGGCGCGGCCCGTACGTCACGCAGCTCCTGCTCGGCACGACCGGCGGCCCGGCGACGGCCGAATGCGATGGCTGGCTCTCCTTCCTCGGCATGCCCGCCGCGGGACTGCTCTATCGCGATTCGATCGAGGTGGACGAGCAGAAATATCCGATCGTCGTCCACCGCTCGACGATCCGGCCCGACTCGGAAGGCGCAGGCCGACGCCGCGGGGCGCCCGGGAATCTCTGCGAGTACGGTCCGCGAGCCGGCGACATGAAGGTCTTCTGGGCGCTCGAAGGCGTCGAGAATCCGCCCAAGGGCGTGCGCGGGGGCGCTTCGCCGAAGGTCGGTTCGGCCTATCGCGTCGGCGCGGACGGCGCCTGCAGCGAACATCCGCAAGCGGTGGGCGCGCTCGACCTGAAGCCCGGCGAGCGGGTCGGATCGCGCTCGCCCGGCGGCGGCGGTTACGGCGATCCGATGCTGCGCGAGCCCGAGCGGGTACTCTGGGACGTACGGGAGGGCTACCTCGGGACCGAACGCGCCGACGCAGTCTACGGCGTCGTGATCACCGGCGACCCGGCGCGGATCGAGACCCTCGCCATCGACGCCGAGGCGACGCGAGCGCGGCGAGCGCCGCATTCCTCTCGATCGCCCCGGATCGCCTCGAATACTTCGAGCTGCAGTTCCGGGAGCTCGCCGGGCAGCTCGGCGAGATCGCCTGATCCCGGCACGCGCACGCGAGAAGATCCGCCCGCCTAGAGGTCGTCCATCGGGAACGGAAACTTCGCGCCGACGCCGCCGTCGACCGAGATCACCTGCCCCGTCACGTAGCTCGCGAGCTCGGACGTCAGGAAGAGCAGCACCGAGGCGATGTTCGACGGATAGGCGACACGCCGCAGCGGCGCATTGGCCTCGTTGCGCGCCTTGCCCTTCTCACCGAGGTAGCCGCTGATCCGCGGCGTCCAGACGACGCCCGGTGCGACGGCGTTGACGCGGATGTTCTTCGGCCCGAGCTCGACCGCCGCCGTGCGCACGAGCGACATCAGGCCCGCCTTCGCTGCGCCGTAGGCGGGATGCCGCGGCGCGGAGGTGATCCCGGAGGCCGAGGCGATGAAGGTCATCTCGCCGCGACCGTTCGCCTCGAGCAGCGGCGTCGCGGCCTGCATCGCGAGCCAGGCGTGGCGCAGGTTCTGCGTGAAATGCCAGTCCCAGAGCTCGTCCGTGAGCTCTCCGATGTCCGCATACTGCGCGCGACCGACGATGTCGATGAAGCCGTCCAGCCGGCCGCCGAAGAGACCACCGACTTCCGCGAAGAGCCGCTCGACGCTGGCCCGATCGGAGACGTCTGCGGCCCAGCCGATCGCGTCGTTCCCGCATTCGTGGGCGACGTCCTCGGCCTTGGTCTTGTCGACGTCGACGCAGACCAGACGCGCGCCGTTCGCGGCGAGCGCATGGCAGCTCTGTCGACCGATCCCCTGGCCGGCTCCGAGAATGACATAGCGGCGGCCATCCAGTCGCAGCATCCGGGCGTAATCGGCAATCGGCGTGTCGTCGGCGCGCGTCATCGGTCTCCCTCGGCGGGTGGTTCTTCGTCGCGGGCGCACGATAGCAGGAGCGCGCGGATCACAGGACCTGCTGGAGACCGCCGGCGGAAGGCCCGCGCGACCGGATTTCGGGGTCGGCGCGGCCGTCTACAATGCGTCGCTCGAAGACGGCGCCGCGCGAGCGCGCCGGACACGAGCCCATCCCGGGCCGGCGCCCCGCCGACCGCACAGAAAGGACCGAACGAAAATGGAGCTCGACATCATCGCCCATCCCGGCACGCTCGCCGCCTCGCAGGAGCACGCCCGCCAGGTCGAGGCCGCGGGCTTCGGCTCGATCTGGTGGACCGACTCGGGCCGATCCGCGTATCTCGCAGCGACCGCGTCGGCGCTCGGGACCGAGCGCATCCAGATCGGAACGGGCATCGCGGTGGCG
>CAUJGH010000526.1 GCA_963169575.1 Myxococcota bacterium
CTGGCGGGTAACTCCGGGCGGCGCCCGGTCGTAGGTTTCGAGGCAAGGAGCCCGCCCCAGATGCTCGTATCGTGCTTGATCCTGGCCGTGCTCTTCCTCGCCTTCGCGAACGGGGCGAACGACAACTTCAAGGCGACGGCGACGCTTCATGGCGGCGGCGATCTGGATTTCGACGCCGCGCGGCGATTGGCGACGATCGCCCAGCTCGCCGGGTCGGTGCTCTCCCTGTTCTGGGCCGGCGCACTGCTGAAGGCGTTCGGCGGCAAGGGGCTCGTCCCCGATGCGATCGTCGCGGATCCCGGCTACCTCGCGGCGGTCGGGGCCGGGGCGGCGGCAACGGTCCTGATCGCGACGCGTCTCGGCCTGCCGATCTCGACGACCCATGCGCTGGTCGGCGGACTGGTCGGCGCGGGCATGATCCTCTCGCCGACAGAGATCGTCTGGTCGGCGCTCGGCGCGACCTTCGTTCTTCCCCTGCTGATGAGCCCGCTGCTGGCTTTCACGGCCGCGGCGCTGCTCTATCCCCTGGCCCACCGCTCGAGAGAGCGCTCGGGCATCGAGACGTCGACATGTCTCTGCGTCGGTCCGGTCCGTGAGCCCGTCCGGCTGGGCGCGGATGGCGCCCTCGTCCTCGAGCGGACGGGCCTCGTGCTCTCGATCGACGAGACGGCGGCCTGCCGCGACCTCTATGGCGGCCGCTTCCTCGGCGTCTCGCTGCAGGCGGTCGCGGACCGACTCCATCGTGTGTCGGCCTTCTCGCTCGGGCTCGCCCGCGGACTCAACGATACGCCGAAGATCTTCGCGCTCGTCTTCGCGGCGGGCATCGCCGGGCTCGATCCACGCCTCGCGCTCGCGGTGGTCGCGCTCGCGATGGCGCTCGGCGGCTGGCGGCGCTCGCACCGCGTCGCGGAGACGCTCTCCCATCGGATCACGTCGATGCGCTCCGGCCAGGGACTGGTCGCGAATTCGATCGCGAGCCTGTTGGTGATCGGGGCTTCGCTCGCGGGGGCGCCGGTTTCGACGACCCACGTCTCGACCGGCGCACTCTTCGGGATCGGTCTCTGGAATCGAGAGACGAATTGGAAGGTCGTCGGCGAGATCGCGCTCGCCTGGGTCGCGACGCTGCCGCTCGCCGCGCTGCTCGCGGGCGGATTCGCGCTGCTGTTCGCGTAGGCCGCGGGTCTGCCGCGGCGATCCGGCGTCTTCGAGCCGCGGAACGAGCCGCGGAACGAGCCGGGCGTCGAGTCGGGATCGGCTTGCTAGGCGTGGCCGGGCGCGTGGGTCTCGAGCTTCGAGCGCCGATCGTGGCGCTCCAGGGCGAGCTCGATCAGGCGGTCGAGCAATCGGGGGTAGGGCAGTCCGGAAGCCTCCCAGAGCTTCGGGTACATCGAGACGCTCGTGAAGCCGGGCAGGCTGTTCAGCTCGTTGACGTAGGCCTGCCGCGTATTGCGATCGAAGAGGAAATCGACACGGGCCATGCCCTCACCGTCGAGGGCGCGGAACGCGGCGATCGCCAATGCCCGCAGCTGCTCGCTCTCGGCGGACTCGATGTCGGCGGGGATGATCAGCTCGGTCGAATCGTCGTGGTATTTGGCTTCGTAGTCGTAGAAATCGCGATGGGAGCGGATCTCGCCGCAGATCGAGGCCTCGGGTTCGTCGTTGCCGAGCACGGCGACCTCGATCTCGCGCGCGTCGATCGCGGTCTCGACGAGGACCTTGCGGTCGTAGCGCTGCGCGAGGGCGATCGCCGAGGCGAGCTCCGCCACGGTCCCCGCCTTCGAGATCCCGACCGAAGAGCCCGAGTTCGCCGGCTTCGCGAAGGCGGGCAGCCCGAGCTCGGCCTCCGCGCGCTCCGCCGCACCGCGCGGTCCGAGGCGCGCGAGCGACCCGGCATCGAAGCCGACCCAGGGCGTCACCGGCAGCCCCGCGCCCGCGAGCAGCCGCTTCGCGAAGATCTTGTCCATCTGCAGCGCCGACGAGAGCACGCCCGATCCGACGTAGGGCACCTCCGCCAGCTCGAGCAGGCCCTGCAGCGCGCCGTCCTCGCCGCCGCGCCCATGGATGATCGGGAACACCACGTCGAGGCGCGCGACCGCGCCGAGCGCCGAGCGCGCGACGGCGTTCTCTCCGCCCGCCCCGCGTCCACCGCTGCCGCCCTCGTCACCGCTCGGCCGCAGCCGCGTCTCGCCGGGCACCGCCGGCAGGAAGACGCCCGTTTCGTGCAGGACCGTCGCGAGCTCCTGCGCCGTCTTCGCACTGCGCTCGGCGAGATGCCAGCGGCCGCCGGGATCGACGCCGATCAGCGAGACGTCGTAGCGCGAGCGGTCGAGGGCGTTCAGGATCGAGGTCGCCGAGACGATCGAGACGTCGTGCTCGACCGAGCGGCCCCCGAACAGCAGTCCAACGCGCAGCTTTCCCATGAACCCCCCTCGTTCCGCTCCAGAAATCGCGAATCGACCGTCGCGCGCGGCCGATGATACGCCCGGGCCGCGCTGCTCGCTTGACCCTCTCTCTCCCCATTCGTAACCTCGCCCCGTGAGCTTGACCCCCGACGCAAAGCGCTCGTTCGCCTCTTCGCCGTCGCCTTCGCCCTCGGCGGCGAGCCCGGCGAGCCTCTCGCCCGAGCTCGCCGCGAAGCAGGCGGCGCTCTTCGCCCGCCTCGAGTCGGCGGGCCGCGTCATGATCGCCTTCTCCGGGGGTGTCGATTCGAGCTACCTCGCCTGGGCGGCGCATCGCGCGCTCGGCGCGGACGGCCTCAGCGTGACCGCCGTCTCCCCTTCCTATCCCGAGAGCCATCGGGCCGTCGCCGAAAAGATCGTGGCCGACTTCGGCCTCTTTCACCGCTTCGTCGAGACGCACGAGATGGACCGCGCGGCCTATCGCGCCAATGCCTCCGACCGCTGCTACCACTGCAAGACCGAGCTCTTCGAGACCCTCGGCGCCCTCGCCCGGACGCTGCGTTTCGATCAGATCGCCTACGGCATCAACACCGACGACACGAGCGATTTCCGCCCGGGCCACCGCGCCGCGGACGAACACGACGTCCTCGCGCCCTTCCTCGACGTCGGCCTCTCGAAGCAGGAGATCCGCGACCTCTCCCGCGCCGCCGGCCTGCCGACCGCCGATCTGCCCGCCTCCGCCTGTCTTTCGTCGCGCCTGCCCTACGGCACGGAAGTCACCGTCGAGCGGCTCCGGCAGGTCGAAGAGGGCGAGGCGCGCCTGCGCGATCTCGGCTTTCGCCAGGTCCGGCTGCGCCATCACGGCGAGCTGGCCCGCGTCGAGATCGATCCCGGCGAGCTGCCGCGCGCGCTCGATCCCGAGATGGCGAAGCGGATGGTGGCCGCGCTGAAGCCGCTCGGCTTTCGTTATGTCTCGCTCGATCTCGAGGGCTACCGCCTGGGATCGCTGAACGAAGTCCTCCAGATCCAGCGCGATCCGATCCGCTGAGCGGGGCCGAGCCGGACATGTCCCGATCGCCGCTCGGCGCCCGTTCCGGCGCCGGATCCGCCGAGGCCGCTCCGATCCTCTGTGCCGGTCATCCCCGCGACATGGGCCTCGCTCAGGGCGAGGCGCTGCGCGAGGTGATCCGCGAGGCGGTGGTCTCGGCGGGGCTCCCGAGCCGCCGTTCGCGCTGGCCGAGCCTGCGCCCGCTCGTCTCGGGACCCCTGCGCGGCGCCGGTCCGGGCCGCGAGTTCTTCCGGCATTTCGCGCATCAGGCCGAGCGGCTCGAAGGCCTCGCCCAGGGCGCGGATCTGCCGCTCGACAGCTTGCTGGCGCTGCAGCTGCGCGTCGGCGCAGGCGACGTCGGCGGGCTCGCATTTGCGCCCTTCGCCTCCGCGCCCGTCGCGTCGGCGTCTGCCCCTTTCGCCTCGGCAACGCTCGCCTCGGCCTCGCTCGCGCCTTCTGCCTGGATCGTGCGCGAGAGCCGGCCGGTCGTCGGGTTCCGCTCGCTCGAGTGCACGCTCGCCTGGCTCGTTCCGGCGGTCGCGGGCATCAACGAGACCGGGCTCGCGCTGCTCGCGCCGCTGTCGCGCTCGGCGGAACTAGCGACCGTCCACGGCGCGCCGCCGGTCCTGCTCGTGCAGGATTGCCTCGCGCGCTTCGAGAACGTCGAGGGCGCGCTCGACTGGTGCCGCAAGCGGCCGGTCGAAGGGGAGCGGACCATTCGGCTCGCCGACGCGGCGGGGGCGCGGGGGTGTGCGCGGTTTCGCGGGCGGACGCGGGAGATCGAGGCGGCGGAGCCGGGCGAGGGCGGGCTGCTTCGAGGGGGATTGATCGAGGGCGGCGGGTACGCGGGCGGTGTCGCGCTCGATCCGTCGCCGCGGAGCCTGGCGATCGAAGAGGTCGGCGCGGCGTCGGGCGGGGGCTCGGCGGGTTTGGTGGAAGTCGTGACCGCAATCCTCGAGTTCCGGCTCCAGCCGCTGCCGTCCGCCGGAGCGTGCTCGGATTAGGCGATTGTCCTGCTGCGACACCCATGCGGAACGCCGGCGCCCCGAGTCGCGTGAATCGTTCGATGGCGACGAGACCGGTCGAGCTCCGGCGCGATTGGCTCTTCGAGTCGCTGGTGCTAAGAACGAGATGCGGTGTATGCGCTCCGCGGAGAGGATGGGCGCTGTTGCGATCGAGTGTATGGATTGCATCGCGACCGAAGTTCCGAACCCGGGCTGCGCTCGCGCGACATGCGGATGGGCTGGTCTTCGTCGCGCTTCTGCTGCTCACCGGATGCGCGGGTTCGGTCCCGCCGAAGCTCATCGGGCTCGATCAGCCGATCGCGCTCGAGCCGGGAGAGGGCGCTCTCGTCGTCGAGCTCGATGCGCGCGAGCCCGTTTTGCGCGTCCTGATCGAGCCGGTGGGCCGTTTTGCGTCTTCGGTGACGCTCGAGAATCTGCCTGCAGGTCGTCATGCGCATCTTCTCGTGCTGCCCGCAGGCCGCTACCGCTGGCGTGAGTTCGACATGAAGGGGACGGTGGTCGTCAACGGGAGACCCTACCCGAAGACATGGCGGATGGAGCCCGACGACGAACACTGGCAGTTCGATGTTCGTCCCGGCGCGGTCAACTATCCCGGGCTGGTCTTTCTCGAAAGGCTCCATCAATCCATATTGCGGACGTACACGATGAATCGCAGCGCCCAGCTGGTCCAGACGATCGGCGCGCGGCGCCGCGCGTTGTTGATCGAATATCCGTTCGTCTACACGGGGCGGGGTCGAGACGACTTCCTCGAGATCCATTCGTCGAGGCTCGCGAGTTCGTCCGAGTCGAAGAAGGTCGACCTTGAATCGCCCGCCGATCCGCAGTAGACGAGGACCGGCAGCGAATCCGCGCCCGGGCCGCCGGATGGATCCGAGGCGGAGGGCGTCGAGGATGGCCCTTCTGCTTTTCTCGCTGCTCTGCGATCCCGGCGTCGTTCGAGCGGCCGGTTCCCGTCTGCCTGCAACGGTGCACGAGCTGTTCAGCCCGCCGCAGACCACCCATGCGGAGATCAGTCCTTCGGGTCGTCATGTCGCGACCCTGTTCGTCGAGGCGGAGCGCGGGCTGCCGGGCGTGCGCATTCGACAGGTCGATACGGGCGCAGAGCGCGAGATCTTCGGGCCGAAGGATCTGGGCAGGGAACACTGGATCGACCGGTTGCTCTGGGATGGTCCCGACTCCCTGATCGTCGAGTACGGCCGCAAGAGCTCGTTTCGCGGAAGCGTCTACGAGAGCATCGTTCTCGACCCGAAGGCCGCAGAGGTGGTCTTCGAGCGGCGGATCCTGGAAGCCCGAGGCGCGATCGTCGACGCGTCTCCGGATCGGCCGGGCGAAGTCCTCTTCGTGCATGCGGAGAGCCCGGATTCGGTCCACCGAGCCTCGCTCGCGCTGCTCGAGCGACGAGACGAGCACTGGAAGAATCTCGATGCCGACGCTCCCGATTCGCCGATTCGTCTCGCCCGGATCGACGAGTCCGTCTTTGCCTGGATGGTCGACCGCGAGGGTGGGGTGCGCGCGGCGCTCTCGGTGTCGGACGATCCGGTCGAGCTACGGCTCTGGTACCGGGCCGAGCCGGACGGAAAATGGCGAATCGTTCGGCGTGAGACGGAGGTCGATCGGTTCGAAGACCTCGTTCCGCTGGGGTTCAGCGCCGACGGGCGGAAGCTGCTCGTGGCGAGTGCGCTCGAGCGTGATCGATACGGACTGTACGAATACGATCCCGAGACGAACCGTCTCGGCACGCTGATCTACGAGCATCCGACCGCCGAGCTGGTCGGCCTCGTGTTCGACCCGGACCAGCAGGAGTTGCTCGCCGCCGTCTACATCGAGGACGGTGAGCAGCGCTATGCCTATCTCCGGTCCGGCAGCGAGGCGCTGCAGGCGGCGATCGTCCGACTCTTCCCGGGCTCGATCGTCGCGATCACCGGGATCAGCTCGGACCATCGCCGGGTCACGCTCTTCGTCTCGAGTTCGAACGATCCCGGCGGCTTCGTCGTCCACGACCTCGACTCGGGGAAGACGGCTCCGCTCGGGCGCGTCGCTCCCTGGCTCGACGATGCGTTGCTTTCGGAGATGGAGAGGCTGGAGATCCGGAGGCCGGAAGGAGGAATGCTCGAAGCGTTCCTGACGATGCCTCCCACTCCGGGGCCGAAGCCACCGCTCGTCGTGATGCCGCATGGTGGACCGATCGGCGTCACGGATCTGCGGAGCTATTCGGGCGAGGTGCAATATCTGGCTCGTTCGGGCTTCGCGGTCCTGCAGGTGAACTACCGCGGCTCCGGCGGTCAGGGAAGGCGATTTCGAGAGGCGGGGCATCGGCAATGGGGGCGGGGCATCGAGGACGACATCGAGGCGGCGGTCGCCCACGTCGTCGCGAGCGGCCGGATCGACGGCGATCGGATGTGCGCCGTCGGCGCGAGCTACGGGGGCTACTCGGCCCTCATGATGGTGATTCGCGAGCCGCATCGATATCGGTGCGCCGCCTCGCTCAGCGGCGTCACCGACATCGCGCTCCTCTTCAACGTCGACGCAATCATGGGGGGAGAAGCGCTGACTTCGCAGATGGAGAAGATTGTCGGCGATCCCGAGCAGGACTACGAGGAGATGCGCCGCTTTTCACCGGTCTATCGTGCGGACGAGATCCGGGTCCCGATCTTCCTGGCACACGGCGAGTGGGATCGCACCGTCGACCTCGACCACATGATCCGCATGAAGCTCGCCCTCGACCTCGCGAAGACGCCCGCCGAAGCGACCATCTACGCGAAGATGGGACACGGCTTCGATTCCCGCGAAGCGGCAGTGCGTCATTGGCTCAAGCTCTACGGGTTCCTCTCGAGACACCTCCGGCCTTGAGCTTTCGTCACTCCGACCAGAGCCGCGCCTCCTCCTTCCGAACCCGGCATCCCTCGAGAAACCCATCGAGGTCGAATAGCGCCTCACCGCCCTGAAACCCGCCGAGCCACGCCCCGAGCGAGCGCCTCGCTGCCGGATCCGCGAGCGAAGGCGCGAGCGCCCGCTCGATGCGCCCGAGCATCCAGAACTGATAGGGCACGACCATCCGCCGCGCCGCGATGCCGCCGATCTCGAAGGCATGCGTCAGCGCGCCATCGCCCGTCTGAAGAGCCTCGAAGCCGGGTGTCGCGAAGAAGGTCTTGCCGGGGAGCTCGCCGCCGCGTGCGTGATCGGGACCGGCGACGAACTCGCGCAGCGCGTCGCGGGCGCGCACGAGAACGGGCCACATTTCGCCGAAGAAGGTCGCGAGGATGGGCTCGAGCGTCGGTGCGATCGCGTCGTCTGCGAGCCACTCCGCGCCGTCGCTCGACGCAGGGCGAGCGACGAGCTCGCCGTCGGCGCCCAGCGAGTACAGCTTCTGGCCGAACGTACGGGCGTTGAGCGCGCCCTCGCCGTTGGTCCGCTCGACCCATTCGGTGACGAGGGGGAAATGGGTGCGCAGGGCGAAGCCGGCGACGGCATCGCGATAGAGATGGGCGTAGAGCGGCCCGAGCAGCCCGAAATCGGCGAGGCTCGGGCGGCCGCCCAACACGAAGTCGTGTCTCGCGAAATGGGCTTCGAGCAGACCGAGCAGGCGATGTTGGCTCGCCTGCCAGGCGCGCTCGGTCCGCGCGTCGCAGCCGAGATGGACGAGGCCGGCGTAGACGCCCTTCGGATGGCGGCGCGTATCCGAGATGCCGAAGGCGGCCTCGAAGAAGCCGGCGCCGGCGGCGCGGCGGGCATGGCCGTCCTGTCCGGCGGCGAGGAAGGCGCCCCACTGCTGCTCGTTGAAGGCGCGGTGGCTCGGCTCGCGGCCGTTCTCGCTGAAGAACCAGCGCTGCCAGAACGCGGGGACGACGAGCCACTCGTCGGCGAGCAGCTCGATCAGGTAGGCGGCGAGATGCTGGCGCGGTCGGGAGACGGCATCCGGGACGATCGGCCAATCGGGGTGGGCCGCTTCGCAGGCGTCGAGGATCTCGCTCGAGTCCTGGACCCAGGTCCCGTCCGGAGCTTCGAGCTGCGGGACGGCGCCGCTCCCCGACTTGCGGGCCAGCAAGCCCGCCAGGAGATCGGGCGTCGCGAGGATGTCCTCGAAGCCCGGCCCGAGGGCGCCCATCCGCTGCTTGAAGCGGAGATAGGCGCGGACCTTGCCCGAAAAATAACTGTGTTCCCAGGAGTAGAGGCGATACATCGAGCGCACGGCCTCTCGGGCGACCCGCCGCGGATCTCAGCGCGGCCTTCGTCTCTCGCCGCTGCTGCTTCCGCCGCCGCCCGCTCCGCCGCCGGAACGGCCGCCGCGATCGCCGCCGCCCGCTCCGCCGCCATCGCGTCCGCTGCTGCGTCCGCCGCCGCCGCTGCCACCGGCGCCGCCGCCCGATCGTCCGCCGCGACTGCGTCTTCCGCGGCCGCCCGGGCCGCCGCCGGCCTGGGGCGCCTGGTTCGCGCGGTCGCGATCGTGGTCCGCTTCGTCGTCGGCCGAACGCGGCGCATCGCCCTCGCGCGCGACGGCGTCGTCGCTGCCCGGGCCGTCTGCGACATCGTCGGCATCGAGCTGCGGCGACGATGCGCCGCGCGCCGTCGCCGGCGGCTCGAGCAGATACGCCGCACAGACCTTCGCGAGCTCTTCGAGCCCGTCGTCGTTGCCCGCGAGCCGCTTCACGAAGGGCAGGATCCGCTCGGCGCGCTGCAGGACCTCGGCGTGCGGAATCGTCGCGAGCCGCTCCTTCGCCCGCTCGATCAGCCGTTCGAGCTCGGCCTCGGATTTCAGCTTGGCCCGGTCCTCTGCCTTCTGCGCGATGTCGCGTTCGCTCGGGACCTTCTTCTCCTTGACGGCGATGCCGGAGACGGTCTGCATGAACTTGAAGTTGCCGATGTCGAGGCCGGAGACGAGCGAGATCGCGATGCCGGATTTGCCGGCGCGGCCGGTGCGGCCCGTGCGATGGACGTAGACCTCGGGCGAGTCGCTGGTCGTGTAGTTGATGACGTAGGCGAGATCGCTGATGTCGATGCCGCGGGCGGCGACGTCGGTCGCGACGAGGAAGCGGAGCTTGCCGGCCTTGATCTTCGCGATCGCCTTCTCGCGCGCGGATTGCGGCAGATCGCCGGAGATCTGGTCGACGTTGAAGTCGCGCTTCGAGAGATAGGCGGTGATGAAGCGGACGTCGGCTTTCGTATTGCAGAAGATGATCGCGCTCTCGGGCTCCTCGTAGGCGAGGATGCGGGCGAGCACGGATTCCTTCTCGGAGGCCGTACAGACGTAGTAGTAGTGCTCGATCTTCTGGGGATTGGCGCCGTCGGTATCGATCGTGACGTCTTCGGCGTTGGTCAGGAAGAAGCGCGAGAGGGAGCGGACGCGCTCGGGCATCGTCGCCGAGAAGAGATGCGATTGCCGCCGCTTCGGCAGATAGCTCGCGATCTCCTTCATGTCGGGCCAGAAGCCGAGACCGAGCATCTCGTCGGCCTCGTCGAGGACGAGGACCTTCGTCGCGCCGAGATCCATGCGGCCGCCCTTGAGATGATCGAGGATGCGGCCCGGCGTTCCGACGACGATGTGGGCGCCCTTGTCGAGGCCCTCGAGCTGCGGTCCGTAGGCGACGCCGCCGTAGATCGGGAGCGTTCGGACGCCGCGGTACTGGCCGAGGGCGTCGAGCTCCTTCGCGACCTGGTTGGCGAGCTCGCGGGTCGGCAGGAGCACGATCGCCTGGGTTTTCGGGAGCGAGGTATCGATCGCTTCGACGAGCGGGATGCCGAAGGCGCCGGTCTTGCCGCTGCCGGTCTGGGCGCGGACGATCAGGTCGCCGCCGGCGCGCATGCGAGGGATCGCGGCGGCCTGGACGGGGGTCGGGGCATGCCAGCCGAGATCGCGGATCGCGCGTTGGATGTCGGGGGCGACTTCGGCAAAGAGTTCGGAGAGTTCTGTCATAGGGCGCGGGCACGCTAACCCTGCGTCCAGACGGGCGCAATGCAGCGAAACGGCGAGCGGGCTCGTGCTACCGTGCCGCGCATGCCCAGGATCGGACACGCAGAGGTGGCCCAGGTGGCCTCGCTGGCGAGGCTCGCCCTCACGCAGGACGAGGCCCTGGCCATGGCCCGCGACCTCGAGCAGATCCTGGCCCACGTCGCCTCGCTGGATGCCCTCGATACCGAGGGCGTGCCGCCCACCCTCCATGGATTCGACCTGCCGACCCCCCTGCGCCCGGATCGCGCCGCCCCGGCGATGGATCCGGAGCTCGCGGTCGGCAACGCCCCGGCTCGCCAGGGATCGGCCTTCCTCGTCCCGAAGGTGCTCGAGGAGGAGGGGTAGCCGGATGGCCCAGGCGGAGAAGGTCCTCGCCGGCAGCCTCGCCGACCAGCGCGCGGCCCTCGACCGGAGCGAGATCAGTGCGTCCGAACTCGCGGCGGCCAGTCTCGCTGCGATCGATCGGTATGCGGATCTCGCCCTCGTCGTGACGCGCCAGGACGAGACGGCCCTGCGCGATGCCGAGGAGGCGTCGCGCCGGATCGCCGCCGGCCGGTCGCGCTCGATCCTCGAAGGCATCCCGGTCGTCCTGAAGCACAACATCGTCCAGAAGGGCGAGAGCGCGACCTGCGCTTCGCACATCCTCGAGAACTTCGTCTCGCCCTACGACGCGACGGTCGTCGAGCGGCTGCGGGCCGCCGGGGCCGTGTTCGTCGGGCGGGCGAACATGGACGAGTTCGCGATGGGCTCCTCGACCGAGAGCTCGATCTACGGTCCGAGCCGCAATCCCTGGGATCCGTCGCGCTCGTGCGGCGGCAGCTCGGGCGGCAGCGCCGGGGCCGTCGCGGCGGGCATCGCGGCCCTCGCCCTCGGCAGCGATACGGGCGGCTCGATCCGGCAGCCGGCGAGCTTCTGCGGTGTCGTCGGATTCAAGCCCTCGTATGGCCGCGTTTCGCGCTGGGGGCTCGTCGCCTTCGCGTCCTCGCTCGACCAGATCGGCCCCTTCGCGCGGCGCGTCTCCGATTGCGCGGCCCTCTTCGAGCAGATGGCCGGCCATGATCCGCGTGACTCGACCTCCCTGCCCGAGCCGGCGCCGAAGGTCTGCGAGCGCCTCGACGGCGACGTTTCGGGCCTGACGATCGGGTTGCCGAAGGAGTATTTCGTCGAGTCGGGCGTCGACCCGGGCGTGCTCGCGCGCGTTCGCGAGGCGATCACCGAGCTCGAGGGCGCCGGTGCGAAATTCGTCCCGGTCTCGCTGCCGCATACCGCGCACACGATCGCGACCTACTACCTGATCGCGACGGCCGAGGCATCGAGCAATCTCGCCCGCTTCGACGGCGTCCGCTACGGCCGGCGGGCGAAGGATCCGGTCGACCTCGAGGATCTCTATCGCCGCTCGCGCTCCGAGGGCTTCGGGGCCGAGGTCAAGCGGCGCATCCTGCTCGGGACCTACGTGCTCTCGGCGGGCTACTACGACGCCTACTACGGCAAGGCCCAGCGCGTACGCACCCTCATCCGGCGCGACTTCGAAGCGGCCTTCCGCGGGTGCGACCTGATCCTGACGCCGACGGCGCCGGAGACGGCGTTCCGGCTCGGTGAGAAGAGCGGCGACCCGCTCGCGATGTATCTCTCCGACGTCTATACGGTGTCGGCGAACCTGGCGGGGCTGCCGGCGCTCTCGTTGCCCTGCGGCCTCGCGAACGGCCTTCCCGTCGGCCTCCAGCTGCTCGGCAAGCCCCTCGACGAGATCACGCTGCTGCGCGTCGGAGACGCCTTCGAGCGCCGCACGCCGCATCATCGCCTCGTTCCGCCCGCGCATGCGCGAGGAGGCGCGTGATGGCGGATTGGCGCGACCGCTGGGAGCTCGTGATCGGCCTCGAGGTGCATACGCATCTCAAGACGGAGTCGAAGCTCTTCAGCCCGGCGCCGGTCCGCTACGGCGAGCTGCCGAACCATTCCGTCCACGAGATCGACCTCGCGCTGCCCGGCGTCCTGCCCGTGCTCAACGCGCAGGCGGTCGAGCTCGCGATCCGGCTCGGGCTCGCGATCCACGCGACGGTGAACCCGGTCTCGGTCTTCGCGCGCAAGAACTATTTCTATCCGGATCTGCCGAAGGGCTACCAGATCTCGCAGTACGAAGAGCCGATCGTCTCGCAGGGCTGGCTCGAGATCGAGGTCGGCAAGGGCGGGCAGTCCGAGCGGCGCCGCATCGGGATCACCCGCGCGCATCTCGAGGAAGACGCCGGCAAGTCGATCCACGACGATGCGATCGCCGGCGGCGCGGATTCCGCGATCGATCTGAACCGCGCCGGCGTCCCGCTGCTCGAGATCGTCTCGGAGCCCGACCTGCGGACGCCGGAAGAGGCGAGTACGTATCTGCGGACGCTGCGCGCGATCCTGCGCGCGACCGAAGTTTCCGACGCGGACATGGAGAAGGGCCAGTTCCGCTGCGACGCGAACGTCTCCGTCCGCCGCCGCGGAGAGACCGCCTTCGGGACGCGCACCGAGATCAAGAACCTGAACTCCTTCGCCCACGTCGAGGACGCGATCGAAGCGGAGGCCCTGCGCCAGATCGAGCTGATCGAGGACGGCGGCGCCGTCGTCCAGGCGACCATGGGCTACGACCCGGCGCGCCGCCGGACGCACGTCCAGCGGCTGAAGGAGAACGCCGACGACTATCGTTATTTCCCGGACCCCGACCTGATCGAGCTGCGGATCGATCCGGCGCGGATCGAGGCTGTCCGCGCGCGGCTGCCGGAGCTGCCCGAGGCGCGGCGTGCGCGCTTCGAATCCGAGTACGGGCTCTCGGGCGCCGATGCGGGGCTGCTGACGACGTCGCGAACGCTCGCGGATTTCTTCGAGCAGACCGCGCGGGCGTGCGGCTCGCCGAAGGCCGCCGCGAACTGGATCGTTCGCGATCTGCTGCGGGAGCTGAAGGAGCGCGATCTCGAGGTCGAGGCGACGCAGCTGACGCCGGCGATGCTGGCGGCGCTGATCGGGCTCGTCGACGCAGGCCGGCTGACGGCGCGCAGCGCGGCGGAGATCTTTCCCCTGCTCGTCGCCGAGGGCGGGGACCCGGAACGCTGGATGGCCGAGCGGGGTCTCGAGGCCGTCTCGGATACCGGAGCGATCGACGGCTTCGTCGATCAGGTCATCGCGAAGCACGCCGAGGTCGTCGCGCAGGTTCGCGCAGGCGACGACAAGCCCCTCAACTTCCTGATGGGGCAGGTCATGAAGGCGAGCCAGGGCAAGGCCGAGCAGGCCGGCCAGCGCACGCAGGAGGCCGGCG
>CAUJGH010000527.1 GCA_963169575.1 Myxococcota bacterium
CGAGGACGACGGATTCGAGTTCGAGATCGATGCGGGCGAGATCACCGGCGACGGCTCGGAAGGCGCAGAAGGCTTCAGCGCCGACGATCTCGGCGACGATGCTTCACTCGCCCTCGAGCTGGGCGAATCCGCAGCGGGCACGAGCCTGCCGCCGGGATCGACGACGACGACGGCGCGCATCCAGGAAGAGCTCGAAGAGGCCGAGTTCTACATCGCCCAGGAGATGTACGACGAAGCCGAGTCGATCCTGACGCGCATCCTCGAGATCGCCCCGAATCATCCCAGCGCGCTGCTTCGCCTCGGCGAGGTCCAGGTCGCACGCGGGGCGGCGCCGGATGCGGCGCCCGCAGCGAGCGATGTCCGGACGAAGGCCGGCCGACGCGTGGCCGGAACCTCGGAGCGGGATCTCGGCGCGACTTCGCGATTCGAGGACGGCTTCGATCTCGATTCCCCGGACGCCTCCTTCTCCGCCGGGTCCGACTCCGATTCGGACGAATCCGATGCGACGCAGGGCGGCGAAGCCAGCGGCCGCTCGCTCGAGATCGATCTCGGCGCGGACGACGAGAGCGGCTCGGGCCTGGTCCTCGATTCGGAGTCCGCATCCGGGCTGACGCTCGCGCAGGGCGATCAGGACGGCGAGGAACTCGGCGTCGACTTCGGCGATGACGAAACGGACCCCGTCGCGATCTCGGTCCCGCGCGTGGCCGTCGCGGCCGCGGCGAGACCGGTCGAGAAGCTCGCCTCGCCTCCGTCCCTGCAGCCCCCGACCCCCGCGGCCGAGCCGCCGATGGCGCTGGGCGGCGACGTCTTCGACCTGCGCGAAGCCCTGGCCGACGTCTTCGACGAATCGGGCGATTCGGCACGCGGGGCCTCCGCGGGCACCGTGCTCTCGACCGTCGAGGACGGCTTCGAATCGATCTTCTCCGATTTCAAGAAGGGCGTCAGCGCGACCCTGGATCAAGGCGACTACGACACGCGCTACGACCTCGGCATCGCCTATCGCGAGATGGGGCTCTACGCGGACGCGATCGGGGAATTCCAGATCTGCCTCGAGTCGCCTGCACGGCGCTTCGACAGTCTCTATCTCATGGGACTCTGCGCACGCGACCTCGAGCGCTACGGCGACGCCGTGCACCATCTCGAGCAGGCCCTCGCGCTGCCGGATCTGCCCGGGGATCGGCTCGCGGGCGTCTTCTTCGATCTCGCACTCGCGCAGGCGCTGGCCGGGGATCGCAATCGGGCCTGCGCCAACATGCGGCGCGTACTCGAGCTCGATCCGCGCTTCCCGAACGCGAAGCAGCGACTCGCCGAGCTCGAAGGACCCGCTCCCGCAGCCTCGTCGGCTGCCCCGTCCGCAGGGGCCGGGCAGGGCTTCGAGTCCTTCGACGACCTCTTCTCGGAAGACTCCGGGGACGACGCGAACGAGCAGTCGGGGCCCGTCGAGAGCTTCGAATCCTTCGACGACGTCGTGAACGACGTCGAAGCGATCGCAGCGGATCCGGAGCCCGAGCCGACGCCCGAGCCCCCGGCGCAGAGCGGTCCTGATGCGACGTCGGACCCGAACTCCCAGTCGGGTCGCAAGAGCGGCCGCAAGAAGATTTCTTTCGTCTGAAGCAGCGGCCGCCCGCGGCGCGAGGACCTCGTCTTGGAACATCTGCAGCATTTCGGTCTGAGCCAGGATCCGTTCAGCAACGAGTCGGACCTGCGTCTCTACTTCGAGAGCCCCAGCCATCGGGGCGCGCAGCGCCGCGTCGAGCGCGGGCTTCGCCAGCACAAGGGCCTGACGCTGCTGACCGGCGAAGGGGGCATGGGCAAGACGCTGCTCGCGCGCCGCATCCTCGACGGGCTCGAAGAGGAGATCTTCGAGGCGACGCTGCTCGTGATGCTGCCCGGCGCGGCGGATGCGATGGGGATCTTCCAGCGCTTCGCCCGCCAGCTCGGGGCGGAGGACCCGGCCCGCGATCGCGCGGGCGTGCTCGGCCAGATCTACGAACAGCTCGCGATCGTGCGCGAAGACGGACGCCACGCCGTCCTGATCGTCGACGATGCGCAGGTCATGTCGCCGCAGGTCTTCGCGGAGCTCGGCGGCCTGCTCTCGCTCGAATACGAGGACCGGCGCCTGATGTCGATGCTGCTGGTCGGCTCGCCGGAGCTCGACCGCCAGATCCAGAACGACGCCAGCCTGTTTCCGCGCGTCGACGTTCGCGTCCGCATCCAGCCGCTCGACATGCCGGCGGCAGCGGCCTATCTGAGGCACCGCCTGCAGGTCGCGCACGCGCGGCCCGAGCTGATCCCGCCCGCCACGCTGGACGCGCTCTACAAGCTCGGCCGCGGCCGCCCGCGGCTGCTCAACACGCTCGCGGACAACGCGCTCTTCGAGGCCTATCTGGCCGGTCGCAGCACGATGGAGCCCGCCGACGTCGAGCGCGCCGCGGCGGATCTCGGGATCGGATTCGGCTCGGTCGGCGGAGGGATCGGCACCGATCCGCACCCGCTGGCATCGGGCGACGCACCCCGTGTCGCGGCGCCCCGCACGGCCGCGTCGATTTCGCCGAGCCCGTTCGGAGACATCCCGATCGAGACGGGCGGCGAGCTCGAGCTGACCGAGGCGCTCTCGGCCGACGATTGGAGCGGCGACCTCCTGGGCGGCCTCGAGGCGCCCGCTCAGCCGATCGCAGCGCGCGAAACGCGCCGAGCGGCACCTTCGCTCGAGCAGGAGATGGCCCGATTCGCGGCCCCGCGCCGGCCGGCGGAAGCGCCGATCGACGCCGGCGCGCCCGAGCTCGAGGGACTCTTCGTCGAGCTGATCGAGGAATAGCGGCTGCTTCGGCTCCGGTGGGCTTCGCCTCGGCCGGTGGACGGACGCCGCCAACAGGCAGGCCGTGGCCCGGCTTGTGCTCCGAATCCGCGCGTCGTAAGATCGGGCTCGGCGCGCGAGTAGCTCAGTTGGTAGAGCATCAGCTTCCCAAGCTGAGGGTCGCGAGTTCGAATCTCGTCTCGCGCTCCAATATTCCCCCGATCCTTCGGCTCCGTTCTTCAGGACGACTTCGTCGTCCGCCCTGAGCGTTCGAGCCGGATCGGACGCCGGCGGAGGAAGACGGAATCATCTTCGCTCGAGCTTGTCCCAGACCATGTCCGGCTGCGCCTCGACGCCGAGCAGGCGGAGCGGGTGCTCGCGGTCGACGTGGCCCATCACGTTCTTGTAGAGCGAGTAGCCGACGAGCTCCTGCAGTCGGCGCGGATAGCTCGCGACGAGCTCGCGCGGCGTGCCCAGCATCAGGTTCTGCTGCTGGCGACACCAGCCTGCGACGAATTGGATCGAGAGTCCGTAGCGCGAGGTGTCGCGGGTCGTGTTGGGGCCGCCGCCATGCCAGAGCGAGGCGTGGAAGACGAGCACGCTGCCGGCCGGCATCTCGGCGCAGATGGCTTCGGCCGCCTCCTCCTCGGGCGTCGGCACGAAGCCCGCGCGCCGATGCGAGCCCGGGACGAAGCGGGTCGCACCGTTGTCCCGCGTGAAGTCAGTGAGGGCCCAGAGCGTCGTCACCATCGTCGCGGGATGGGGACGCGGCAGCGAAACCATGCCGTCGTCGGGATGGAGGAGCTGCGGGGTCTCGCCCGGACGGATGTGCATCGAGGTCGTGCCGGAGAGGAGGAATCCCTCGCCGAGGATCGCCTCGACGACGGCGAGCAGACGGGGCTCGACGACGAGCTCGCGAAAGAGCGGTCCGCGCGCGATCAGGTTGAAGATGCGCCGCGTGCGAAAGCCTTCGAAGTCGTTCGCGCCGTACGGAATCGCCTGCTCGCGCTCGACGCGATCGATCTCGCAGACGAGCGCCCGGCAGCGATCGCCGCCGAGGACATCCTTCAGGATGGCGTAGCCGTCGCGCTCGACGCGCGCCGCGACCTCATGCGCGAGATCGGGAGTATCCGCAGAGAGAGCGGAGAGAGCAGAGAGAAGAGGCGAGGGCGATGTGATCATGGGGAGACGCTAGCGAGCGGCGAGGCCGCCGGGAGGGCCGCCCATCGCCGTCTTCGACGCCGCAGCCAGCGAGCCGGCCGTCCGAATGTCGATCGGACCGAGTGCCTCAGACGCCCTGCATCGGGAAGACCGCGTAGTCCGTGAGCTGGGTCCGCGCGAGCGTCTGGTAGCGGCGCCCCGAAAACCACCAGCGCCCGTCGATCCGGTGATGTTCGTCCTGGTAGAGCCCGTAGGCGTCGCTCCGGCCGGCGGCGGGATCGTGCCGCAGCTCCCACATGTACATGCGTGCCCGCGCGCGATCGCCCTCGATCTCGATCACGGTGTTCAGGATCGTGAATTCGAAGAGGTCGAAATGATCGATGGCGCTCCGGATGAAGTCACCGACGGCGCCGGGCCCCTGCAATCGGAGCGGCTCGACGTTGCGCCGATCGATCACGACCTCGGCATCCGGAAGAAAGAGCTCGGCGAGCTCGGACCAGGCCCGCCGGGTGACGATGTCCGCATAGCGGTTCTGCAGCCGCCGCAGGGCGATGTAGTCGATCGTCTCGGTGTCGAGCCGTTGATCCATGGCGAGCGGGCCTCCTCGGGGTTCATTGCGGAGAGAGCGGACGGTCGGCCGGGGAAGATGGCAGGCGGCCACCCTCCCTGCGACGGGCATCCGCTCTATGCTGCGTCGATCGCTTCCGGAAGCGCTTCGCGCGATCACCGGAGCGGAAGCGGAGGCTCGATGATTGCGCTGATCGGGGCAGGGTCGATCGGGGGCTATGTGGGCTGGCAGCTCGTTCGCGCCGGGCAGGACGTTTCGCTCTGCGTGCGCCGGCCCTTCGATCAGCTCGTCGTCGTGGATGGGGCGGGCGAACATCCTGTCGCTGCGCGGGTCGAAAGCGATCCGAGCCGGATCGGCGCGGCGGATTGGGTCCTGCTCGCGACGAAGGCGCATCAGACACCGGACGCGGCAGCCTGGCTCGAGGCCGTGTGCGGGCCTTCGACACGTGCGGTCGTCGTATTGCAGAACGGCGTCGAGCACGCCGAGCGCGTCGCGCCCTACGCCCCGGCGACGCCGATCCTGCCCGCGATCGTGTCGATCGGGGCCGAGGTGCTCGAGCCGGGGCGCATCCGGCATCACGCCTACTCGGGGATCGAGGTCCCGGACGGTTCGCTCGGTCGCGAGTTCGCGGCGCTGTTCGCGGGCAGCGCGATCGAAGTCGTCTGCAGCGCGGATTTCCGGTCGGGGCTGTGGCGCAAGCTGATCTCGAACGTGACGGCGTCGCCGCTGACCGCGCTGACGGGGCGCCGGATCGAAGTCATGGCGGATCCGGCGGTGCGCGAGCTGGCGGTCGGGCTGGCGGCCGAATGCATCGCGGTCGCCCGGGCCGAGGGCGCGGACATCCCGCTCGAGGCCGCGCGGGCGTTCGTCGAGGGCATCGCGAAGAACGCCGCGGAATGGCCGCCCTTCGGCTCGTCGATGCTCTACGACCGGATCGCCGGGCGGGAGACCGAGCACGAGGCGCTGATCGGCGCCGTCGTCCGGATCGGCGCGCGGCACGGCATCGGGACGCCCCTCAACGCGGCGATGCTGGCGCTGCTGCGGGCGGCTGCGCCGCTCTGATCGGTGCGCCGGCTGCGCGGGCGCGGGCGCATTCGCGTTCGACGAGCACGATCGCGCGCGCGACGACGTCGAGATTCACGGCGCGGGCGAGATCCGGAGCCCCCGCCTGCTCGAGCAGCGCCGGGAGATCGGCCCGCAGCGCGCGGAGTGCCCAGTCGAGCAGGGGGCCGTGGCTCGCGACGTCGTGCTCGAAGACGAGGTTCGTCGGCGTCGCGGGATCGAGCAGGTGGTAGTGGGCGGCTTCGTCGAAGCAATCGAAGCGCAGGTATTCGGCGCCGTCCCGGGCCGAGAAGACGTGGATGCACAGGCCGTCTTCCTCGACCGGACCCGTGAATCCGGCCGGCGCCTTGTGGTCGAACTTCGCACGGGCATCCGGGCCGTAGTAGGCGAGGATGCCGGCCTCGTCGAGATGGCGCCATTCGACGCCGAAGGTCACGGCGCCGGCCGGGATCCGGGTCGTGAACTCTTCGAAGGCGGGCACGGGGAGGGTCTGGTAGCGGATCGGCATGTCCGGGAATTCGTAGTCGAGCTGCTGGAGGTCGACAAGCGCGTGGCCGGTGGGCCGGGAGGGATGCCCGGGAGCCGGCCGACGATGTACGCTGCGGCCGCGCCGGGCCATGCGGCTCCGGACGAAGGCTTCGGCGGCGGAGACCGGAGCGGCGATTTCCATGCGGTCGGGCCGTGCCCGGCGGAGGAGGGGGACATGAAGATCGTGAAGGGCATCGCCATCGCGCTGCTCGTCTACGTCGGGATCGTCGCGGCTTTCGAATCGATGATCGGCACGCTCCAGCCCCAGGCGGGATCGACCCTCGTCATCACGACCCGCTCCGAAGAGGGCGCGAGCCACGATCGCGTCGTCTCGCGCCTCGAGAGCGGCGGCGCGCTCTACGTCGCGGCGAATCACTGGCCCCGGGCCTGGTACGACCGCCTGCTCGCGAACCCCGAGGTGCAGGTCACCGTCGAGGGCGTGAAGGGCGACTATCGCGCCGTCGCGGTCGATGCGGGGAGCGAAGAGCATCTGCGCGTCGCGGGCGACAATCCGGTGCCCGGCTGGTTCCGGTTCGTGACGGGGTTCCCGCCGCGTCTCTTCGTTCGTCTCGAGCCGCGCGCCTAGCGCCGCCGCGATGTCCGAGATCGTCCTCATCAACCTGACGGGCCGCGATCGGCCGGGGATCACGCGGGACCTCTCCGCGATCCTCGCGCGCCATGGCGTGCGGATCCTCGACATCGGCCAAGCCGTCATTCACGACACCCTGACCCTCGGCATCCTGATCGATCTCTCGGCGCAGTCCGCCTCCCAGCCGGTCGTGAAGGACGTGCTCTTCAAGGCTCATGAATGGGATCTGCAGGCGCGCTTCACGCCGATCGATCTGCCGGACTACGAACGCTGGGTCGCCGCCCACGGCCAGCCGCGCCACATCATGACCCTGATCGGTCGCGATCTGCACGCCGGCCA
>CAUJGH010000528.1 GCA_963169575.1 Myxococcota bacterium
CGCGCGCCGGATCCCGCCTCGTCAGTGGGCGCCGCGCGCGAAGACGACCGCCGGCACCGTCTGGGCGAGGATGCGCGCGTCGAGCGTCAGCGACCACGAGTCGATGTACTGCAGGTCGAGCTTGACCCATTCCTGGAAGCCGATCTCATTGCGGCCGCTGACCTGCCAGATGCAGGTGATCCCGGGCCGCATCGACAATCGACGGCGCTCGGAGATCTCGTAATGGACGACCTCCTCGGGCACCGGCGGCCGCGGACCGACGAGGCTCATGTCGCCCATCAGCACGTTCCAGAACTGCGGAAGCTCGTCGAGGCTGTAGCGCCGGAGGAATGCACCGACGCGCGTGATGCGCGGGTCGCAGCGCGCCTTGAAGACCGGCCCATCCATCTCGTTGAGGGCCATCACCTCGACCTTGCGCGCTTCGGCATCGACGCACATCGTCCGCAGCTTCACCATCTGAAAGCGGCGCCCGTACAAGCCGCAGCGCGTCTGCCGGAAGAAGACCGGACCGCCGTCCCCGCGCCAGATCAGGAGCGCCGCGACGGCGATCAGCGGTGCGCTCAGGATGAGGGCGATCGAGGCTCCGACCAGATCGACCGTGCGCTTCACGCCGAGCAGCAGCGAGTTGTGGTGGACGGCGGCGAACTCGAGCGACGGACGCTGGCCGAAGCGGCCGATGTTCGGCGTCGGAAGAAAATCGCCGAAGAGATCGGGAAGCAGCGTCAACGGAACGCCCGCGCTGCTGCAGGCCGAGAGAACCGGCGCGATGGAGCCGAGCATCGAGCGCGGACAGGCGACCACGACGCGGTCGACGACCATGTCGCCCAGCAGCATCGGCATCTGCTCGATCCGGAAGAGCTTTGCGTTGAAGAGGCTCGGATCGACGGGGGTGTCGACGTCGTCGACGAATCCGAGGACCCGCAATCCCCACGACGGATGGGAATCGATGTTGCGCTTGATCTGGGCGGCTCGGGCGCCGCTTCCGACGATCAGGATGTTGCGCGTGTTGCGGCCGAAGCGGCGAGCGGTGCGGAGCAGGCCGTAGAGCAGGAAGCGCGTGGCGGCGAGGGCCAGGCCCTGGGCAGCGGCGCAGACGAAGGGGAACGAACGCTCGAGCGGGACTTCGGTCGCGAAGGCCACGGCGCCGAGGACGGTGGCGGTGACGACGCCAGAGACGACGAGGCGCCTCGCGACGTCCCAGAAGCCCAGCGTGCGGGCCGATTGGTAGACCTCGAGCTGCTGGAAGGTGAACGGCCAGATGAAGCAGCCGGTCAGGGCCACGATCAGCATCGCCGAGCCGCCCTGCTGGAAGGGATCGACGAGACCACTCACTTGCGGCCAGTGGAGCAGGAGGAGGCAGATCACCGCGCTCAACAAGACGTCGAGCGACATGACGAGCGACGCTGTGATCGTCCCGTGATTGCGCAGCATCCGTACTTTCCTGCCCCAGTAGCGGCTCGACCCGCGACGTTCCGCCTGGCTCATCCCGGACTCGGGGATTTCACCGAGGCTCAATGGGAGCACCCGACCGGGCCGGGCGCCCTTCCGATCCACTGGGGGTGTGCCCGATCACCCTCAAAAGGGGATGTGCACGTGATCGATTATACGTCGATCGACTGATCCGGGGTCAGAACCATTCCTCTTTTTGTTCGACGGGGCGGCGGGTTGGCGACGGGACTTCGCAGGAGAGAAGCTTCCCGGAAATCCATCTGGCCCGCCGATCCCCATCGCCGACGGGTCGGAATGCGCAGATCCCTGCACATGACTCCCCGTCCGATTCGCAGCTCTATCCCGGAACCCGGCGAAAAGGCACTCACTCATCGTCGAGAGACCCCCGTCACTCAATCCTCATCGAGAGCCCGCACGCGGGAATTCCTTCTCGGCCTCGGGGTGGAAGATCCATCAACCGACCTCGGGGGGCTGCCGAAGCAGGCAGGGGCCCGAGGCTGGGTCGGGAAGTCCGATGCTAACGTGCTCGCCCCTGGAGATTCCGCGATGACTGATCAAGCCCTCTGGATCGTGACTGGCGGCGCGGGCTTCATCGGCTCCAACTTCGTTCGGCACGTGCTCGCGACCCGGCCCGGCGTCCGTGTCGTCGTGCTCGACAAGCTGACCTACGCGGGCAGTCTCGAGAACCTCCGGGATCTCCCGGGCGCCGATCGATTCACCTTCGTCCGCGGCGACATCGCCGACGCGTCGGACGTCCGGCGCGCCTTCGAGGCCCATCCACCGACCGCCGTCCTCAATTTCGCGGCGGAGTCCCACGTCGACCGCTCGATCGACGGCCCCCGCGCCTTCATCGACACCAACATCGTCGGCACCTTCGAGCTGCTCGAAGCCGCCCGCGCTCATTTCGCCCGGCTGCCGGGCGCCGAGCGCACCGCATTCCGGTTCCTGCACGTCTCCACCGACGAGGTCTACGGCTCCCTCGGTCCCGAGGGCCACTTCACCGAGAAGACGCCCTACTCCCCGAACTCGCCCTACTCCGCCTCGAAGGCCGGCGCCGACCTGCTCGTCCAGGCCTACAACCGGACCTACGGCCTGCCGACGATCACCACCAACTGCTCGAACAACTACGGCCCGCGCCAGTATCCCGAGAAATTGATTCCGCTGATGATCCTGAACGCGCTCGAGGCGAAGCCGCTCCCGATCTACGGCGACGGGGGCAACGTCCGCGACTGGATCTACGTCGACGATCACTGCGAGGGCATCGTCCGCGCGCTCGAGGCCGGCGTTCCCGGAGAGCAGTACGCGTTCGGCGCCGACAGCGAGCGCTCGAACCTGCAGGTCGTCGATGCGATCTGTGCCGCGCTCGAGGCGCTTCGGCCCGCGAAGGACAATGCCGCGCTGCGTGCGCGCGGGCTGGAACGCTACGAAGCCCTGAAGACCTTCGTCCGGGACCGGCCCGGGCACGATCGGCGTTATGCGATCGATGCGTCGCGGGTGCGTGCCGAGCTCGAATGGAAGCCGCGCCACGACTTCGCGTCGGCGCTCGCCAAGACCGTGGCCTGGTATCTCGAGAACGAGGGCTGGCGCGAAGCCATCCTCGCCGAGGGCGATGCCCGGGCTCGTCAGGGCCTCGGAAAGGAAGCGCGATGACCAAGGGAATCCTGCTCGCAGGCGGATCGGGAACGCGACTGCTGCCGGCCACGGGCGCGGTCTCCAAGCAGCTCCTCCCGATCTACGACAAGCCGATGGTCTACTACCCGCTCTCGTCGCTGATGCTGGCCGGCGTCCGGGACATCCTCCTGATCTCGACGCCGACGGACGTTCCGCTCTTCGAGCGGTTGCTCGGCGACGGCAGCCAGTTCGGCGTCCGGATCCAGTACCGCGTCCAGCCGAAGCCCGAGGGCATCGCGCAGGCGTTCCTGATCGCGGCGGACTGGATCGCCGGGGATTCCGTCGCGCTCGCCCTGGGTGACAACATCTTCTACGGCCACGGCTTCCCCGATGCGCTTCGCCGTGCGGCAGGTCGAAAATCGGGTGCGACGGTGATCGCCTATCGCGTCCACGATCCCGAACGCTATGGCGTCGTCGAATTCGATGCGGCCGGCAAGATCGTCTCGATCGAGGAGAAGCCCCGGAAGCCGAAGTCGAGCTATGCGGTGACGGGCTTCTACTTCTACGACGAGCGGGTCGTCGACATCGCCGCAGGGCTGAAGCCTTCCGCCCGGGGCGAGCTCGAAATCACCGACGTGAACCTCGCCTACCTCGAACGGGACGCGCTCCACGTCGAGCGCCTGGGGCGCGGCGTCGCCTGGCTGGATACGGGGACCCACGAGGCGCTGCTGCAGGCGGCGAACTTCATCCAGGCCGTGCAGGAGCGGCAGGGACTGCGCGTGGCGTGCCCCGAGGAGATCGGCTGGCGCAGTGGCTGGATCGATCGGGACGACCTGTTGCGCCGCGCAGAGGCGCTCGCCAAGAATCCGTACGGCGTCTATCTGCGACAGCTCGCCGAAGAACGCTGAAGACGCTCCGGACCGTTCTGCCGAACGCCTCTTCACCGCTCGGCGAGCGCGCCCTGCCAGCGCCAGGCATCGCGCATCGCGTCCTCGATCGTCCGCTCGGCATGCCAGCCCAGCATTCGGGCCGAATACGCGACGTCCGCCCAGATCTGCTCGATGTCGCCCGCGCGGCGCGGCCCGATGCGCGTCGGAACCGGGCATCCGGTCGCTCGTTCGAAGGCCGTGATCGCCTCGCGAACCGAAGTGCCCCGGCCCGTGCCGACGTTCATGACCTCGATCAGCGACGGACGTGCTTCGCCCTGCATCCAGGCGAGCGCCCGGACATGGGCCCGTGCGAGATCGACGACGTGGATGTAGTCGCG
>CAUJGH010000529.1 GCA_963169575.1 Myxococcota bacterium
GGGAGAACGGAATCGCGCGGCCGTTTCTCGTCGGGGATCTCGAGGTCCTGCGCGCCGCGCGTGTCGCGCCGAGATCCGGGCGGACGCTGCAGAGCGAGGCCGATTCGGACTGACAGGCCGGGGGCGGGTCGCGCGTCCGCTGCGCCGCCTTGGCCGCTCACGCCCGATCGTCGATCCAGACCACGTCCGTCTGCGCCCGAAGGCGGGCCGCTTCCTCGCGCAGGGCCTCTCGCGTTCGCTGCTCGAGCCAGTCGTCGAGCACCCGCGAGCGGATCTCCTCGAAGCCCGGAATCCGACTCTCCACCCGGTTTTCGATCCAGACCAGATGTGGCCCGAACGCGGACTCGACGGGGCCGATCCAGCTTCCGGGCCGGGCATCGGCGATCGCATCGGCGAAATCCGGGCCCAGACGGGCAGCGATGCGCGTCGGCGTGGCTCCGCGGAGCGTATGACCTCCGAGGAACGGATCGCCGAGGGCGACCGCCTCCGCGGCCGGTAGGGCTTCCGCGTCGAGCCGTGCGCGCAGGGCGCTCGCATCGGCGTCGGCGTCGGCTCCCCGGCGATCGCGCGAGAGATAGACGTGCGTCAAGTCGAGTAGCGTCGGCTCCCGCCAGCGCTCCGCCTGCTCGGTGTAGTAGGCGCGGAGCACGGCCTCGTCGATCGGCTCCGAGCGGACCCGCGCGCGCACGACCGCCTGGATGCGATCGATCAGGCGCCGGCGGACGACGGTATCGCTGCGCTCCATGCCGAGCTCGACGGCACGGGCGTAGAGATCGGCGTCGCTCTCGCTCGTCTCCGGATCGAGGAAGCGCATGTTCTGGATCAGACGCTGATGGACGACCGCATCGATCGCCGGCAGTCCGACCGCGAACGCCTGATCGAGCCAGAGCGCGTCCTCGATCGCCTGGGCTTCGAGCGCACGGACCTCCTCCGCGTCGGGCGCACGCCCGACCTGGAGGGCGAAGGCCTCGATCCGCTCGGCCACCTCGCTTCGCGGGATCTCGATCGCGCGGAGCGAGGTGGGCCCGCCGAAACCCGATTGCAGCAGGAAGAGCAGGCCGCCCAGGACGAGGAAATGGAGAAGCGGTGCGCGCAGCAATCGGAGCCCTTTCGAAGACGCGAGGCAGGCTATCGTAACCCGATGGATGGAAAAGCGTCCCTCTCTCCGATCGTCCGGAACCAGGCCCTCGTCGATCGCTATTTCGAGCTGCTCCAGAAGGGGGATCCCGGAATCGGCGAGCTCTTCACGCCCGACGCGCGCTGGCTCGCGCCGCAATCCGCGCCGGTCGGCCGTGTCCACGAAGGACGCGAAGCGGTCCTGCGGTTGATGGCGAGCGGGCTCGGCCTCTACGACCTCAGTCGTCCGATGGAGATCGAGCGCACGGCCTCGCTCGCGGGCGAGGCGCTCGTCTACGTCGAGATGACGATTCGGGCGACGACGAAGGCGGGCGAGCCCTACGAGAATCATTACGTGATGGCCTTCTCGCTGCGCGACGGGCGGATCGCCGAGGTGCGCGAATACGTCGACTCGCTCTACGCCCAATGCCTGCTCTTCGATCCCGCCGGTCAGCCCTCTGCGCTGGACCGGGCCCGACACTGAATCCTTCGTCGCCGCGCCGCGCCGATTCGAGCGGCCCGATCGCGCACGTCCTTCCAGCAAGAGAGATCCGAGGCAACCCGATGCGACCGACCCGACTGCTCGTCCTCCTGATCGTCCCGGCGATCGCCCTCCTGCTCCTCGCCTGTGATCGGGGCTCGCGGGAGGACGAAGCGGCTGCGACCGCCGACTGGTCCCATTACGGCGGGGACGAGGGCGGCCAGCGGCATTCGCCCCTCGCGCAGATCACGCCCGAGAACGTCGCCGGGCTCGAGGTCGCCTGGACCTATCACACGGGCGATCTGCTGGACGGCAGCAGCGCGAATGCTGCGAAGAAGGCCTCGACCCATGCGTCGACGAGCTTCCAGAACACGCCGATCCTCGTCGACCGGACGCTCTACCTCTGCACCCCCTTCAATCGCGTGATCGCCCTCGACCCGGAGACCGGCGCCGAGAAGTGGACCTTCGATCCGAAGGTCGATCTCGAGGGCCTCTACCTGCTGAATTGTCGCGGCGTCACGGCCTGGACCGACGCGCGGGCGGAGGCTGGCGCCTATTGCCAGAAGCGGATCTTCACGGGCACCGTCGACGGTCGCCTGATCGCCCTCGACGCCGCGACGGGTCGGCCCTGTCCCGAGTTCGGCAAGAACGGCGTCGTCGATCTGCGCGAGGGTGTCGGCGATCCGAAGCCCGGTGAATACGGTGTGACGTCGCCGCCCGTCGTGCTGCGCGATCGCCTCATCACGGGCTCGATGGTGCTCGACAATCGCCGGGTCGACGCCCCGAGCGGCGTCGTGCGCGCCTACTCCGCGCGGACGGGCGAGCGGCTCTGGGCCTGGAACGCCTTGCCGTCCGGCGAGCAGACCGATCAGGCCGGCCCCTATCGCCAGGGGACCTCGAACGCCTGGTCCGCGTTCTCGACCGACAGCGTCCGGGATCTCGTCTTCGTGCCGACGGGCAATTCGTCGCCGGATTATTTCGGGGGCCACCGCGAAGGACTCGACGACTACTCGAGCTCCGTCGTCGCACTCGATGGCGAGACGGGCAAGCCGGTCTGGCATTTCCAGACGGTCCACCACGACATCTGGGACTACGACATCGGCGCCCAGCCGGTCGCGTTCGACTTCCCGACGAAGGATGGCGTCCGGCCCGGCGTGCTCGCGCCGACGAAGATGGGGCATCTCTTCTTCCTCGATCGCGTGACGGGGCGGCCGCTCTTTCCGGTCGAGGAGCGCGCGGTGCCGCGGGGCGCGGTGCCCGAGGAGGGGCCGCTCTCTCCGACGCAGCCCTTTCCGGTCCGGCCTCGGCCGCTTCATCCCGGGACGCTCTCGGCGGACGAGGCCTTCGGCTTCACGCCCTGGGATCGGCGCGCCTGCCGCAAGCAGATCGAAGCCGCCCGCTCGGAGGGCATCTTCACGCCGCCCTCGACGCAGGGCACGATCCAATATCCCGGCATGGTCGGTGGCATGAATTGGGGCAGCCTCTCCGTCGACGCGGGCCGGAGGCTCGCGATCGTCAACAACCAGCGCATCGCGACCTACATCCGCATGGTGCCCCGCGCCGAATACGACGCGATGGTCGAGGAAGCGGGCGGGGCGCCGACCTTCGGATTCGAGCCGCAGGAAGGGACGCCCTATGCGCTCGAGCGGCGGCCGCTGCTCTCGCCGGGTCTCGGCGCACCCTGCAATCCGCCGCCGTGGGGCACGCTCGCGGCGATCGACCTCGCCAGCGGCGACGTCGTCTGGGAGGTTCCGCTGGGCAATTCGCGCGGGCTCGCGCCCTGGCCGATCTGGTGGATGCTCGGCGACATCGGTGTTCCGAATCTCGGCGGGCCGATCACGACGGCGAGCGGCCTGACCTTCATCGGCGCGACCACCGATGGCTATCTGCGCGCCTTCCGGACCGAGTCGGGCGAGGAGCTCTGGCGCGCCCATCTACCGGCCGCCGCCCACGCGACGCCGATGACCTATCAGCTCGAGCCGGAAGGGCGCCAGTTCGTCGTCGTCGCCGCCGGCGGCCACATGCTGCTCGGCTCGGCCCCCGGTGATGCGCTGGTCGCCTTCGCCCTGCCGGACTGAGGGCGCGCCCGGATCGCTCGCAGGACTGCGCACGACGGGCCGGGTCGCGCCGATCAGCGCAGCCCGCCCTCGTCGAGCAGCTGGGCGAGGGCGGCGGCGGCGGGGTTCTCGCGCCAGATGATCTGGTCGGCGGGCAGGACCCCCCGGCCGACCAGGCGATTCATGACGCGAACGACGATCGCCGCATAACGCACGCCGGCGAGCAGCTCGAAGTAGAACGTGTCGGGCACCGGGATCCCCGCCGCCTCGGCGTAGAGCGCGCGCTGCTCCTCGCGGGTCGGCTCGCCCGGCAAGCGGGCCTGACCGATCGATTCGTGCATCGTGCGGTCGAAGAGGAGCCACCAGCCGAGGTCGATTTCCTTGGGCGCGACGGCGATGTTCTCGAAATCCGTGATGCAGAGAATCCGGTCGCCCTCGAAGAGCATGTTGCCCGGCCGCGAATCGCCCCAGGAGAGCGCCGGCGCGAGATCCTTCGGGAGATTCCGGCGCAGCCAGGCAACCCCGAGATCGAAATCGGGATGCTCGCGCTCACCGAGCTCGCGGCGCATGTACTGCTCCCAGATGTCGATCTGCCGCTCGACCGTCGGCGCAGCACCGGGGGCGACGAGCCATTCGAAGCCGGCCGCACGCCAGTCGATCGTATGGAAGCGGGCGAGCATCTCGAGGCCGCTGCGCACGATCCGGTGCCGCAGCTCCGGCGAAGCGTCGAAGAAGAAGCCCGCCTCGCTATAGGGCGGGCTCTCGGTCATGACGTCGCCCTTCACGTAATCCATCGCGAAGAAGGGCTGGCCCAGGATCGACGCGTCGCCTTCGTAGCCGACCAGCGGCGCGAGGGGGACCTTGCCCGTCGCGATCAGGGATTGCATCGAGCGGTATTGGATGTCGATCTCGACGTCGAGGCCGGGAGCCTGCTGCGGATAGATCGCGGGCTCGGGATTCTCGATCCGGAGCACGATCTGGCGCTCGACCGGGCGTCCGTTCTGGCGATAGGAGAGGGGCACGAAGATCGTCCGCGCCGAGAAGCCCGATTTCGGCATCCGGAACGGGCCGAGCTCGAGGTCGGTCACGTCGGGCCAGCGGCGCGCGAGCCAGTCTCGGAAGGGGGCGCGGAGGGCATCGTCGTCGTTCGTCGTCATGGAAGATCCCGTGGCAGGTGGCTGGAAGGCGGCGGCCAGTGTGGCATATAACGCGCCGACAGGGCAGCAAGGCCGGAGGGCCGGGGAGAACGGGAAATGACGGGATCGACGATCTTCCTGGGGCTCGCGGTCGTCGGGCTCGCGCTCAGTCTCGCGACCTGGCTGCGGCTCCGGATCGCGGGCGCATTGCTGGTCCCGACGTTTCTCGTCGGCTGGCTGCGCGGGGAGCTGGCCCTCCAGATGATCGCGGTCGAGGGGCTGGTCACGGCGTTCTTTCTCGGGCTCGGCGTCCATCGCGAGCCCTCCGGCCAGATCGGGCTCGCGCTGACGGCGCTTTCGTGGGGGCTGCTCGTCGCCTGCCATCTTCGAAGTGTCCGCGCCGGTCGGGTGCTGGCGGCGGCGCTCGCGCCCCTCGGCATCGTGCCCGACGGCGTGGTCTCGCCCTGGCACGGCACGCTGCGGCCCTTCCGCTTCGACCATCCGGACGTCCGAACGATTCGCAACCTCGAGTACGGGCCCGTGCTCCCGGGCGACAAGGGGGGCCGCAATCGCATCGATCTCTACCTGCCGGTCGCCGCGAAGCCGGGCGATCGGCGCCCGGTCCTGCTGCAGGTCCACGGCGGTGCCTGGATCATCGGCGACAAGCGCGAGCAGGGGCGGCCGCTGATGACGCATCTCGCGTCGCGCGGCTGGATCTGCGCCGCCAGCAACTATCGCCTGTCCCCGGCCGCGACGATGCCCGACCAGATCATCGACGTGAAGCGTGCGCTCGGCTGGCTGCGCACTCGCGTCGCGGAGTACGGTGGAGACCCGGATTTCATCTGCATCACGGGCGGCTCGGCGGGCGGACATCTCTCGTCGCTCGCCGCGCTGACGGCGGGAGATCCGCGTTTCCAACCCGGCTTCGAATCGATCGATACGCGGGTCGAGGCCTGCGTCCCGTTCTACGGCGTCTTCGATTTTCTCGACCGTGCGGGGGATCGGCGCTTCGCGAAGATGGCGGACGCGCTCGGACCGCGGATCTTCAAGTGTCGGCCGGAGGAGAACCCGGAGCTCTGGGATTCGGTCTGCCCCGTGGTCCGCGTCCATGCGGAGGCGCCGCCCTTCTTCGTGATCCAGGGCAGCCACGATTCGCTGGTCTTCCGCGAGGAGGCCGATCGCTTCGTCTCGCTGCTGCGCGCAGCGAGCCGCAATCCGGTCGCCTACGCGGAGCTTCCCGGCGCGCAGCACGCCTTCGAGATCTTCCACTCGCCGCGCTCGGCCCACGCCGTCCGGGCCGCGACGGCCTTTCTCGAATGGGTCCGGGAGCGCTCACGCGCCGGGCGCGAGGCGGCCTGAGCCCGGCCTAACGCGTGCGCGCGCCCAGGCCGGCGAGCTCGAGGCCCTCGAGGATGCGATTGCGGAGCTCGGCCGGATCGATGATGTCGTCGTAGACGAGCCGGTCCGCCATCTTGTAGGGCCCCGACGCCTGTTCGGCTTCGGCCTTCGCCTGCTCCGCCGCGTCGAGCTTCGCGGCCCGGCCGCCGCTCGAGGCGGGCATCGCGCCCATCGTCACGCCCGGGAACGAGAAGGAGAGTGTCTGCTTGTCGAACGGGTTCTGCGCCATCGTGACGGCCCCGAACCCGAAGGATTTGCGCAGCGTGACGTGGATCTTCGGATTCGCGAGCCGCCGCTCGGCGCGGAACATCTTGCCGCCCCATTTGAGAATGCCGCTGCGTTCGGCCTTCGTTCCCGCCATCACGCCCGGGTTGTCGGCGAGGAAGATCACGGGATGGCCGAAGTTCCCGACGAGATCGAGGAAATCGGTCGCCTTGATCGCGGCCTCGCTGTCGACGGCGCCCGCGTAGTGCGAGGGATTGTTGCCGAGGATCGCGACGGCCCGGCCGCCGAGGAAGGCGAGCCCGACGACGAGCCCGCGCCCATAGCCGGGCTGGATCTCGAGGAAGCTGCCGCGATCGACGAGTCGCTCGATCACGTCGTGGATGTCGTAGGGCTTGCGGTCCTGCGGCGGCATGATTTCGACGAGATCGTCGAGGCGCCTCGGGAGCACGTCGTCGCCCGGTCGCTCGGGGAGCAATCCGCCGCGGCGCGACGGGAAGTAGGCGAGATAGCTGCGCGCGAGCCGCAGCGCGCTCGCATCGTCGGGCGTCACGGCATGGGCCGAGCCGGCGATCTCGGCGCACATGCGCGCGCCGCCGAGCTCCTCCTTCGTCACGTCCTCGCCGGTCGCGGCCTTCACCAGCGGCGGGCCGCCGGTGAACATCGCGGCGCCTTCGCTCATGATGACGTAGTCCGAGAGCGGGGCGGCGAGGGCACCGTGGCCCGCGGAAGCGCCGAGGACCACGCAGACCATCGGGACCTGGCCCGAGAGGTCGGCCATCGCGAGCAGGTCGTTGGGCGCGCGGCCCATCCCGGTATCGGTCTCGGTCAGTCGATGGCCTGCACCTTCGAGGATCATGACGAGGGGGAGGCGCTCCTGGAGCGCGAGCTCGGCGATCCGGTAGCGCTTCGCGGTGCCGCCGGAGCCGATCGAGCCGCCGAGCACGGTGAAGTCCTCGGCCCCGGCGAAGACGGGGCGTCCGTCGATCCGGCCATGGCCGCAGACGAAGCCTTCGGCGGGCACGTTCGACACGGTGCCGACGAGCTGACCGATCTCCCGGAAGCTTCCGGGATCGAAGAGCGCGTCGAGGCGCTGGCGGGCGTCGAGCTTGCCGCGGTCGTGCATGTATTTGCGGACGCGCTCGGGACCGCCCATCGCCTGCATGCGCACGCGGCGCGCCGCGAGCTCGGCCTGCATCGGCTCCCAGGCCGCGCGGTTGGCGGCCGCTTCCTTCTCGCGCCGCAGCTGGCGCGGCGACTTCTTCGCGGGCTCGTTCGGGGAAGACGGCCTGGACTCGCTCAAGCGGGATTCTCCTCGGAGCAGAATCCGGCTCCGGTGATGAGGGGCAGATCGCCGTAGCCGACGATTCCCGGTTCGGCACGGCAGACGTGGGGAATCGCGTTGATCGCGGGCATCGCGGTCGCGATCATGCCGAGCTGCATGAAGTCGACGAAGGACTTGCCCTGGAAGCCCTTCGGCGGCCGGATCTCGAGCTTCGTCTTGACCCGGGGCTGGCCCTCGACATGGACGACGTAGCCGTGCTCGAGCGGCCAGTCGGGCTCCATGTGCTGGCCCATCTTCCACTGCACGCGCAGCTCGATGCGCGATCGGCCGTTCGTGAGGCCGTGCCAGGAGGCCTCGACGCCGGCGACGCAGCCTTCGTCGATGCGCATGAATCCGAGGTCGTGGTCCCGGGTCGCGACGGCGAATTTCGTCTCGCAGCGGACGGCGTCGAGCTCGAGGCCGAGTGCGTCGGCCATCATGGAGACGCCGTCGCCAAAGACGGCGGTGCCCTTCTCGACCATCGCATGGAGTCCCGGATGCGTGATCGGATGGCCGAAGCCGACGCTCTGCTGGGTCTCGGCCGAGGCGTAGCCGGTCGCGTCGACGGATTCGGTGACGGTGATGCGGTCGATCCGGTCGCAGATGCCGGCGGAGACGAGGCCGAGCAGGTTCGCGAAGCCCGGATTCATGCCGCTGCCGAAGATCGAGGAGCGCCCATCCCGGCAGGCGGCCTCGATCCGCGCGCGCGCGTCGGCGCCGAGCGCATGGCCCGTGATGAAGGCGGCCGTCGTGACGACGTTGCAGCCGGAGGCGAGGATGCGGCAGAGGTGGTCGACGTCCGGCCAGACCGGGTTGTAGGAGACGCAGTCCGGTCGCAGCGCGAGCAGCGCGTCGATGTCGGCGGTCGCGGCGATCCCGACCCGCTCGATTCCGGCCAGCTCGCCGGCATCTCGTCCGACCTTTTCGGGGCCATGCGCATAGCATCCGACGAGCTCGAGATCGGGATTCGCCACGATCGCGCGCAGGGAACGCCGCCCGACGTTCCCCGTCGTCCACTGAACCACCCGATGACCCACGCGCCGTTCTCCCGCTTGTTCGTCTTCGGCCGAGCCGCGGTCGCCCGCAGCGAGCATCGGCTCAGCGCGGCGCGCCGCCCCGTTCACGCTGCCGTTTCAGCTCGATCTGCGCGATCGTGCGGCGATGGACCTCGTCGGGGCCATCGGCGAGGCGAAGGGTCCGGACGTTCGCCCAGGCCGAGGCGAGACCGAAGTCGGTCGTCACGCCCGCGCCGCCATGGGCCTGGATCGCGTCGTCGATGATCGCGAGGGCCATGATCGGCGCCTTGACCTTGATCATGGCGATCTCGGCGCGGGCGACCTTGTTGCCGACCGTGTCCATCATGTAGGCGGCCTTCAGCGTCAGGAGCCGGGCGCATTCGATCTCGATCCGCGCCTGCGCGATGCGCTCCTCCCAGACGGAGTGCTGGTAGAGCTTCTTGCCGAAGGCTTCGCGCGTCATCAGGCGATCGCACATCTTTTCGAGCGCGCGCTCGGCGACGCCGATGATGCGCATGCAGTGATGGATCCGGCCGGGGCCGAGCCGGCCCTGGGCGATCTCGAATCCGCGTCCTTCGCCGAGCAGCAGATTCGCGGCGGGCACGCGGACGTTCTCGAAGAGCACCTCGCCGTGGCCGTGGGGCGCGTCGTCGTAGCCGAAGACGGGCAGGGGGCGGACGATCGTGACCCCGGGCGCACGGCGCGGGACGAGGATCATGCTCTGCTGCGCGTGGGTCGGGGCGGAGGGATCCGTCTTGCCCATCAGGATCAGGATCTCGCAGCGGTCGTCGCAGATTCCCGAGGTCCACCATTTGCGGCCATTGACGACGTAGGCGTCACCGTCCCGGCGGATCTCCGTCGCGATGTTGGTCGCATCCGAAGAGGCGACGGCGGGCTCGGTCATCGCGAAGGCCGATCGGATGCGCCCGTCGAGCAGAGGCTCGAGCCACTGTTTCTTCTGCTCGGCGGACCCGTAGCGCTCGAGCACCTCCATGTTGCCCGTATCCGGGGCCGAACAATTGAAGACCTCGGGCGCGAAGCCGACCCGGCCCATCTCCTCGCAGAGCGGGGCGTAGTCGAGGTTCGAGAAGCCGGGACCGGCCTCGCTCTTCGGCAGGAAGAGGTTCCAGAGGCCCGCTTCCTTCGCACGGGCCTTCAGCGTTTCCATGAGCGGCGGCGTCTGCCAGCGGGAGGGCAGGGCGGCGTGCTGCTCGTAATAGGCCGCCTCGTTCGGATAGACGTGGGCGTCCATGAATCGGCGCAGGGCATCGAGCGCCTGTCGGCAGCGTTCGCTGTATTCGAATTCCATCGTGGACCTCGCGCGGGTCGGGTCACGATACCCGAACGTCTTCCTGCCGTCGCCGGCCTTTCCCGGACGCCGGAGAGAGGGCGGCAGCCCGTCGAGCCGACCGCTATGGTCGAGCGCCATGCAGATCCGGATGGACGGCAAGGTGGCGATCGTGACCGGTGGCTCGCGCGGCATCGGTCGGGCGATCGCCGAGATTTTCGTCCGGGCGGGCGCGCGGGTGATGATCACTTCCCGCGGTGCCGAGGCCTGTGAGGCCGCCGCCCGGGAGATCGGTGAAGGCGCGGACTTCGAGCCGGGGCACGTCGGACGGGAAGACGACGTCCGCCGTGTGATCGACGCGACGCTCTCGCGTCTCGGCCGGATCGACGTGCTCGTCAACAACGCCGCGACGAATCCCTACGGCGGCCCGATGATCGACGTCGACCGGGCGCGCTGGGACAAGACCTTCGAGATCAACCTGACGGCGCCGATGTTCTGGAGCCAGCAGGTCTGGCGACGCTGGATGTCGGAGCACGGCGGATCGATCGTCAACATCTCGAGCGTCGGCGGGCTCGCGACGAGCCCGGTGCTCGGCGTCTACGACGTGACGAAGGCCGCGCTCATCCACATGACGAAGCAGCTCGCCGCCGAGCTCGCACCGAAGGTCCGCGTCAACTGCCTGGCGCCCGGCCTCGTGCGGACGGAGTTCGCGCGTGCGCTCTGGGACGGCGGCCGGGGCGAGAAGATCGCGCAGGCCTATCCGCTGAAGCGCCTCGGCGAGCCCGAGGACGTCGCCGGCGCAGCGCTCTTCCTCGCCGCGGACACGGGCCGCTGGATCACGGGTCAGACCTGGGCGCTCGACGGGGGCGGGCTGATCGCCTTCGGCCCGATCGCCTGAAATCGAGAGATCAAGGGAGAATCGTCTTGGCACTTTCGGAGCAGGAGATCATCGCGCGGCTCGGCCCCCTGGCGGGGCTCGCCGGGACCTGGGAGGGAGACAAGGGCATCGACGAGGCGCCGGCCCCCGATCGCGGGCTGCTGACGACGCCGTATCGGGAGCGGGCGATCTTCGCTGCGATGGGGCCGGTGGACAACCATGAGCAGGTCCTGTTCGGCCTGCGTTATTCGACGACCGCCTGGCGCATCGGCGAGGACGAGCCCTTCCACGAGGAGCTCGGCTACTGG
>CAUJGH010000530.1 GCA_963169575.1 Myxococcota bacterium
GCGTCGGTGACCTGCTCATGGACGAACGCCCGGCTCGGCTCCGGCCCGAGCAGCGCCGCGCCCTGCTTCGTGATGAGCCCGCTGACGGCCGAGACGAGGCCGTGCCGCCCGGGCGCGGCGCGCATCGCCTCGACCATCTTGACGAGCCCCTGGATCACGAAGTTGTTGAGCGGTCCGCCGCCGATGGTCATGCCGCCGGTCTGCGTCACGCGGCGCGCGGGATCGAGGCCGAGCGCCCGCTGCTGGACACGCACAGCGGCGGGAAAGCAGCTGTAGAGCTCGACGAGATCGCTCGCGTCGAGCCCGCGCCCGAGGCGCTCCTGCAGCCGCGCGAAGACGAGTTCGAAGCCGGGCGAACGGTGGAGATCACGCCGCTCCGAGAGCGTCAACATGTGTTCGGAATCGACGACCGCGAGCGGGAAGACGAAGCGCTTCGCATCGGGCCCGCGCCGGCGCGCCTCGGCCAGCGAGCAGACGACGAGGGCGCCGGCCTGATTGACGTGCCACTGCGAGACGAGGTGCTTCGTATACGGAAACGCGAGCAGCCGATTCGCCTGGCTCGGCGTCGCGATCGCCTCGGGTGAGAGCGGCTTCCGATTCCAGGCATCGGGATTGTCGACGGCGACGCGATTGAAATCGCCCCAGAGCGCGCCGAGCTCGGCGCGATGTTCGGCGATCGAGCGCTTTTCGTGGAAGCGGAGCGCGTTGTCGATCACCGCATATTGGATCGTCGGCGTCACGAGCCCGAGCTCGACCTCGTAGGCGCCCATGATCTCCGAAGCGGGCTGCAGATGGAGATCGGGTGCGACGCCCGTCTGGGCCGTCAGCGGAACGGACTCGCCCGCGCGCTGCAGCCGCGTCGCGCGGTCGTGGGCCTCGCCGCCGACGAGGATCGCGATCCGGCTCTCGCCCGCGGCGACTCGGGCGGCGGCGCGCCCGAGCAGCGTCGACTGCAGGATCCCGATCTCGGCGAGCACCGTGCGCGCGCCCGCCGCGCCGATCTGTGTCGCGAGCAGCCGCCCCGGATCGGAGTAGGCCCAGAATCCGCGCGGCACCGTGATCTCGTCGACCGATCCGAGCAGCCCCGGATCGCCGGCATCGTCGCCCGCCCGCCGAATCGCCTCCTCCATCAATGCGATCGGCTCGCCGATCGTGCGCGGATCCTCGGCATGCCGATTGACCGCTCCGACGCCGACGACGACCGGTACTCGTTCCGCATCCATCTCGCTCTCTCCTGCTTGCCGAATTCGCCCCGGCGACCGCCTCCCGAACGGATCCACCTGGAGAAGGCGCCTCCTGCCCCAGCGCCGCATCGGGGTCCTCGTCCGGGTCTGCGGCGAGCGAGTCTAGAACGGCGCCCCCGCCCGGTCAGCGTCCGCGATCTGCCCTACAGTCGCGCGCCATGGAGAAGCCCAAACGACAGGAGCAGGAAGACGCCAGCGATCAGATCAGCGAGGTCGCGAAGGACATCCTGCGCATGCAGCTCCCGATCCGGATCCCCGGGCTGGGCCACGTCAACATGTACGCGATGGTCGACAAGGACGGCGTCGCCGTCGTCGATCCGGGTCTGCCGGACGCGGGAACCTGGGAAGCGATCGCCCATCGCCTCAAGCAGGCCGGCCTCGCCCCGCGCCACATCCACACCGTCTTAATCACCCATTCGCATCCCGATCATTTCGGCGGCGCGGTCCAGATCGCGAAGGCCTCGAACGCGAAGATCGTCGCCCACCGCGCCTTCCATTTCGGCGGCCCCTCCGTCCGCAAGCGACATACGGCGGCACACATCCAGCCCATCGAGCCGCCGCCGGAAGTGCCGAACACGAGCGGCTCCGCATCACAGGGCGGATCGGCATCCCACTCCGCGCCGGACGCGCATGCCAGCCATGACGCCCATCAGGAGTTCTCCGTCGACGATCTGACGGCCCACATGGAGCTGCTCGAGAAGGATCGCCGCCGCGCCCAGAATCCCCTGTTCAATCTGTTCAGCGCGCTCAAGCGCATCACGACGCCCGCCCCCTGGAAGGGCCCCGCCGATCGCGCCGCCCTGCGTGAGCGGATGCGCTGGCTCGCGATGTCGACGGTGCGCCGCGGCTCCTTCCTGCCGCGCGTGACCCATCACGTCGAGCACGGCGACATGCTCCGGCTCGCCGGGCGCGAATGGTTCGTGCAGCACACGCCGGGCCATACCGCCGACCATATCTGCCTGCACGATCCCGACTCGGGCGCGTTTCTGTCGGGCGACCACGTCCTGCCCTCGATCACGCCCCATATCGGCGGCGTCTCCTATCTGCCCGATCCACTGAAATCGTTCTTCTACTCCCTCGATCGCGTCGGCGAGATCCAGAACGTGAAGCTCGCCCTGCCCGCCCACGGCCATCCCTTCAGCAACCTGAAGGAGCGCGCCGAAGCGATCAAGGCGCATCATCGCGAGCGTCTCGAGGAGATCGGGAACATCGCCCGCGAGCTCGGCCGCGCCGACGTCAACGCCTTCATGAAGCGCCTCTTTCGCGAGCGCAGCTGGGGCGACATGGCCGAGAGCGAGACCTACGCCCATCTCGAGCATCTGCGCATGGCGGGGCGGGCGGCGGCGTATCGGAACGAGCAGGGGCGGCTCGTCTACGAGCTCTGAGAGTGCGGGCGCCTAATCCTGATCCTGTCGCAGGATCTCGAGATAGCGCCCCCGGATCTCGGCGATCCGCTCGTCGAGCTCCTCGACCTTCCAGTCGTCCGTCGGGATCGGCGGCAGGACGACGACCTCGATCGTGGCCGGCCGGACGATCGTCGCGTCCTTCGGAAACGAATCGAGGACGTTCCGCAGGACGACGGGGACGATCGGCACGCCCGCCTGCATCGCCATGTGGAAGGCGCCCTTCTTGAAGCGGCCGAGGCGCGGCGTCGGCGAGCGCGTGCCCTCCGGCGCGATCACGAGCGAGCGGCCCTGACGAAGGGCCTGCACGGCCGGGGCCATCGCCTCGATCGCCGCCTTCGAATCGGCCCGGTCGATGAAGACGACCCCCGCCGCCGCGAAGAGCGGGCCGAACACGGGATGCTGCTTCAGCTCGATCTTGCCGACTGCGGTCATGTCGCGGCGGACCAGCTTCAGCATCAGGACCGCATCGAGCGCGCTCTG